>WHTT01000014.1 GCA_009377605.1 Luteitalea sp. | reverse complement strand
CTCTGAGCCGGCGAGAATCCGCCTGGCCGAGAGTAGTCAAGGGCGTGGACACCGCGCTATCTTATGGAGCGCACGCGCTTTCCGCATCGCGAGCGGTCAAGACGGAAGAAAATTAGCGTCGATTCGATCTGCATCTGAAGGGGTTGTATGCGAAAACTGATTGTCTCTGAATTCATGTCGTTGGACGGTGTCATACAGGCGCCGGGTGGAAAAGACGAGGATCGGGATGGCGGGTTCGAGCACGGCGGCTGGACCATGCCCTACTGGCACGACGCCATCGGCGAGGCCTTCGGTGCGCTGATGCAGGATGCCGACGCATTCCTTCTCGGTCGGCGGACCTACGTGGTTCACGCCGAGGCGTTCGAACCGATGCCGCCAGGTGATCTGTTCGGGGACATGATGAACGCTCCCAAGAAGTACGTCGTGTCGCGGACGCTCGAGAAGCCGATCTGGCGGGATACGACGATCATCCGCGACAACGTGATCGAGCGGGTGCGCGCGCTGAAGGCGGAACCGGGCGGGAACATTCTGACGGACGGCAGCAGTCAACTCGTGCACGCGCTGCTCGCGCACGACCTGGTCGACGAGCTGCACCTGCTGCTGTACCCGCTGACATTGGGAAGCGGCAAGCGAGTGCTGCCAAATGGCGTCCACTCGACGTTTCACTTGACGTCCGCAACGCCCTACCCGAGCGGCGTGGTGGGGCTCCACTACGCACGCCAGCGATAAGGCGTTCAGGCTGTCACATATTCGCTGCTGGTGGTGATCGAGCGGAGCTGTGTGCGTATGCCGGCGCTGCCGCGCCCTGTTGATCGGCAGCATACAGGTCCGAGCGTAAGGCAACGATCGGATCGATGCGACGCACCTGCTCGCGCAGGATGGCCATCACGGGGCGAGGATCGTCCTCCACGCGGGCATAGACATTCACAGCGCTCGTCTGGCTGATACGAGAGTCCATGGCAACGACTACCTGACGCGGGATGCTGCCCCGCACATCCTCGTACCTCGCATTACCAAAGACGCCTATGATCTCTCGATCCGGCGGACTATCGCTGCCTTCGGCCATGAAACGGCCAACCGGACTGGCACCGCCGAAGTACTCATCGACCAGCGCCTCGTTGACCAGGCAAAGCCGTCGTGAGCTGCCCCAATCGTCCCAGGCGAGATCGCGGCCAGCCCTAATGGGAATGCCCAGCGCCTCGAAATATCCGGGCGTGACGGCGTTGAAGTAGCTCCACGTGCCCTCCTTTGTCTCGACGCCGGGAATGGTGATGCTGTTGTCCCAGCGTCCGCCCGTGAGGAGCTGTGCCCTGTTAGCGCCAGCGGCCTTGACTCCTGGCACCGTGCGGAGACCCTCGATCAGGGACTGCAAGACCTGCAGCTTGCGCGCATCGTCGTACACGGTCGCCGGGCGCACGGAGAACGTCACGACGCTCTCGGTATCGAAGCCGAGCTCCACGTTCTGCAGCTTCTGGAGCGTCTGCGTAAACAGGCCCGCACCAATCAAGAGCAGGCACGAGAGGCCGACCTGCACCGCGACGAACAGCTTGCGCAACCGCACGTGACCGTGGCCGCCGGCGACGGCCCCCGCCTCTTCCTTCAAAGTGGCTCCCGGCGAAATACGGGAGCCTCGCAGAGCGGGCACGAGCCCAAACAGCAACGCAGTGAGCAGGGTGATCCCGGCGGAAAACAGCAGGATGCGCGAGTCCGGTGTCGTGGAGAGGGAGAGATTTCCGGGGTCGTATGGGAGGAAATGCACAAGACCCCGAGTCATCCAGATGCTCAGAAGCACCCCCGCTACGCCTCCGCCCAGCGCGAGAAGCAAGCTTTCCACGAAGAACTGCTGGGTGAGCTGCCCCCTGCTTGCCCCGAGCGCGCCTCGAATCGCCACCTCTCTCTGCCGTGCGGCGGCACGCGCGAGCAAGAGACCTGCGACGTTGGCGCACGCGATGAGGAGCACCACCCCAACCAGCCACTGCAGAAGGATCAGCGGCTGCTCAAAGTTAGAGCGGAGGAAAGACTGGCCGCCGCCGGCGGGAACCAGCGTGAAGGTTTGCCGCAGGAAGGGTTCCCGCTCCCCGGGGTTCTGTTGGAAGAACGGCCCCTGGAGCTCCTCCTCCTGGCGCTGCCGATACAGCACGCGCATGGCCGCTTCCGCCCGCTCCATCGTGACGCCCGGCTTGAGACGCCCGAACAGATACAACCAGGCGGACCGTTCGTTATCGAGCTGGTCCCAGGTCGCGCTCCAGTCCGGCGTGATCGTCGGCCTCATCATGACCGGCGCCCACATCTGCGTCGGGACCACGGCATCGGTGCCTTCAAAACCGGGCGCGGTGACGCCGACGACGGTGAACGGCGAGCCGTTCAGCCTGATCGTGGAGCCAACGATGCCACGGTTGCCTGCAAACCGGTTTTGCCAAAGGTTGTATTGCAGAACGACGACAGGATGGCCATTGCGCACCTTGTCGTCCGCGGGGGTCAGAAGCCGTCCCAGACGTGGCTGCACACCGAGCACCTGAAAGAAGTTCCCTGCGACGAGCCCAATGCGGACCTGCTCGTTGCGGTCTTCCCCGAGAAGGCTGGCGCTCTGGAGAACCTGCCCGGTAAGACCCGAGAAGACGGTGTTTTGGTCGCGCAAAGCAAGGTACGTGGGATGAGAAAACGTGTGGAGGCCGTCGCCCTCATTTCCGCCGAAACGCCCGCCCTCGACTCGAAGCTGGACGAGCTCGCGCGGGTTCTTCACCGGCAGCAGCCGCAGCACGATCTGGTCGACCAGCGTGAAGATCGCCGTGTTGGCGCCGATGCCCAAGGCCAGCGACAGGAGCGCCACCGCCGTGAAGCTTCGGCTCTTCAGGAGGGAACGCCCTGCAAAGCGACTGTCCCGCCAAAGCTGCTCGACGACTTGTGTGTGTCTCATATCCCGGCACTCCTCCTTGCGTCGCTCCACGCCGCCAAAGGCGCGCAGCACAACGGTGCGCGCCTGTTCGGGCGTCAGCCCTTTCGCGATCTGCTCGGCAATCTGCTGCTCGATGTGATCCTGGAGCTCCTCGTCCAGCTCGTGATCGAGCTGCCGGCGGCGGAACAGCGCACGAAGTCGGAGCGGCACGGTGTAGATCCAACGCTCCAGACGCATCGCTCAGCTCTCCTGCGGTTCCACTAGCGGGCCTAACGTGTACGTAGAGAGGGGTCTAAAGACCGCGCGCTACGGCCTGCGCTGCGAGTGACATCGGGCGGTTCAATCTCGTGCCTCTATCTCGGTTACCGAGGACACCATACCACTGCTGATCTCGGTAAGCAAGGGAAGGCGACGGCAGGTATTCCTGGACCAGGCTGGAACTGGATTCTCAGCGACCTAAAGACGGTCCTCGAAACCGGCGCCGCGATGGGCGCGTGACGGCCTTGGCGGCGAGTCGTACGCGCACCGCATCGTTTCGGTGACGCGGAATGCTTGCCCAGCTCGAGGCCTAGATTTTGAAAAGCTTCTCGAACTCCGACCGGGCGTCTGACCCGCCGGTCGAACCCGTCTGGCGCTCGACGCGCACACGCGGCTCGAAGAAGGTGCAACTGTTGGGCGCATCCTTGGGTGTGATGCGTGCCGGGATCGGCTGCATGCACTCGAAGCGGCTCCCCGGATCGAAGAACGCACACTGAACACAGGCGTGCAAGCCGCAGCCGCAACTGCACCGTGCATCCTGTGCCACTGGTGGCTCGATCGTCCGCCCACAGCCCGTGCACGTGATCGTCTCCGTGAAGCCTGGGAAGCTCGGCGCCCGCGGCTCGCGTAGATGGCGCGGCACCTGTGGCCGCTCGACCTTCTTCGCTGGCTGCTCCGACCGATCGTCGTCTCTGTAGCCGCGGTGTCGATACTTGCGCTCACTCATGTCCGCGCTTGCCTTTCCTTCTGGTCTTCAAGCTCATCGACAAGCTGGCGTGCGGCAATTCCCTGCCGCTAATCGAGGGCGCTACGGCCTACAATATACGCCCCCTCCTCGAGTGTTGCGAGGGTCGGCGACCGAGGTGCACAACCGTGACCCGCGGACGCTACCGCATGACCATGGCATGCGCGATTCAGGACAGGCGGTGGAAGCTGATCGAGGGATCGGGGTCCGGCGGATTTGCCGATCCACAGGCGGACCCCGCTGGCGGCGGCCGATCCGAAAAGCCGCGAGTCCAACGCGAACGATCCGGACGTCTGGGACCGTCCCGAGGGCCAGCTCTAAGATCAGGTCAAGCAGGCGGCCATTGCGATCTCACCGCAGCTCGGGTACCTCGGCGGTCCAATCGGAGAGCGGGTGACTTAACATGAGACCATGAGCGACGTTGAATCGATGCTCTGGCAGCGCGAGCACGGCTTCTGGATGGGTGACGCCGAATATTACCGCCGTAATCTCTCGGAAGACGTGTTGATGGTATTCCCTGGCATGGTGTTGGACAGGGCCGCCTCGATCGAAGCGATCGCCGCCGCGCCGCGTTGGACGACGGTCATCTTCGAGGATCAACGGTCTGTTGTCCTGTCAGGCGAGGTTGTGGTGCTTCACTACCGCGCAACGGCGCGGCGCGAGGAGTTCCCTTATCACGCGTTGGCCACCAGCGTTTACGTCAAGCGGGATGACACCTGGCGGCTGGCCGTTCACCAACAAACGCCCTGAACGAGCTCCTCACTCCGACCGCAGCAAGAGCGCATGAACGCCGCACGAGCATCCGCAGGGAGCATCCAATGACGTTGAGAGGGAAAGTCGCGCTGGTCGCTGGCGCCACACGCGGCGCCGGGCGCGGCATCGCCGTCGAGCTCGGTGCCGCCGGCGCCACCGTGTACTGCACGGGGCGCACAACACGCACGACTCGATCCGAAATGAACCGGCCGGAGACCATCGAAGAGACGGCCGCGCTCGTTGACGAAGCCGGTGGCCGTGGCATCGCCGTCCGCGTTGATCACCTCGTGCCAGACGAGGTGCGAACGCTGGTGGATCGCATCAGGCGCGAGCAGGGCGCGCTGCACATCCTCGTGAACGACATCTTCGGCACCACGAAGATCGAGTGGAGCACGCCGATCTGGGAAGCGGACCTGGAGCATGGATTGCGCTCGCTGCGATTGGCCGTCGAGACGCATGCAATCACCAGCCACTTTGCACTCCCTCTGCTCATCACACACCCGGGCGGGCTGGTGGTCGAGGTCAACGACGGAACGGCGGAGTACAACGAGCGGACGTATCGGAACTCGTTCTTCTACGACCTGCCGAAGGCAGCGGTCCTCCGGATGGCGTTTGCGCTCGGCCACGAGCTCAAGCCGCGCGGCGCGACGGCGGTCTCGCTCACGCCAGGGTGGCTGCGGTCCGAGGCGATGCTGGACGCGTTCGGCGTCACGGAGGCGAACTGGCGCGACGCCACCAAGTTCCAGCCGCATTTCGCCATCTCGGAGAGTCCGGCCTTCGTCGGCCGCGCGGTCGCGGCGCTCGCGCAGGACCCGGATGTCGCACGCTGGAACGGCAAATCGCTCTCCAGCGGACAGCTCGCGAAGGTCTACGGCTTCACCGACCGCGACGGCAGTCAGCCTGACGCCTGGCGATACATGGTCGACGTCCAGGATCCGGGCAAGCCGGCCGACGTCACGGGATATCGCTAGATGTTGCCTACGATATGCTGCTCGCAGGTCTGGCACGAGGTGGTGGCGCAGCGCCGGTTACCTCCACTGCCAGTGGGCTCCGCCGGTCGCCGGGTTAGAGTGGGAAGATCGGACTATTCTTCCCGCTGACTCACCGAGCCAATAGCGATGGATTGGAGCGCTGGCCCCGTTGATCGAACGTCGTCCTCCCAGACGAAGATCGCCCTCTTCCGATCACTCTTCCGCGGACGCGACGATGTGTACCCGCGCAGATTCGAGAGCCGAAGGACGGGCAGGTCCGGGTATGCGCCAGCTTGCGCGAACGAATGGGTTCGGGGCATCTGCGAGAAGCCGCGCATCAAGTGCGCCGAGTGTCCCCACCAGCGATTCCTTCCTGTAACCGACGAGGTCATCCGTTCGCACCTGTCCGGCTACGACGACACGGGGCAAAGCTTTGTCGCGGGCGTCTATCCGCTGCTCCGGGACGAGACCTGCTTCCTCCTGGCGGTCGACTTCGACAAGGCCGGGTGGCAAGAGGATGCGGCAGCCTTCCTCGAAGCGTGCCGACGCATGAGCCTCCCAGCCGCGCTCGAACGATCACGCTGCCGTTGCCGGCCCACGTGGTGCCGTAGGCCTGCAGGATCTCCTCCTTCGTGTTCATGTAGCGCCCGGTGAAGCGCCAGTTGGCGGTGGGCTGGAAGTCCATGCGGAGCAGGTCCTCGCGCCGCGGTGCCTCGTTGGGGACCTGGCTCGTGTAGTTGAGGCCGTTGCCGCCCGAGAAGTTGGACTCCGGGTAGATGTCGAGGATCGCCAGGCCCGGGTCCCAGACACGGTCCGCTGGAATCCGCCCCAGCACGCCTCCATCGCGAAAACAGCCGCTCGTGTCCGACGGGCTGCACGGGAGCCCCGTCGTGGAATCGCGGATGTAGGGGAACGGGTTGCCGCTGGCGTCGACGCTCTGGGAGAAGTCGCCCTGGCGCTCGAGCGCCGTCGGCACGCGCGCCTGCCGATCATCCACCGGATCCGTCCGGCGCTGGTGCTCCTGGCTGAAGAAGAAGAACAGCTGCCGCTTGTCCGTGTTGAAGGCGCCCGGGATGAAGACAGGGCCGCCGATCGTGTAGCCGCCGTCGTTGCGCGAGGTCTCGGGCTTCTCGATCTCCGGCGTTACGCGCTTGTTCGTCCAGGTGTTCGCGTTCCAGTCAGACCGCCGGCCATACCAGTAGCCGGAGCCGTGGAACTGCTGCGTGCCGCTCTTGGTGACCACCTGGATCTGGCCGCCGATCGCGCGGCCGTACTCGGCCTGATAGGCGTTGGTGAGGACCTTGAACTCCTCGACGGCGTCGATGTTGGTGGTCGCCATGTTGCCGCCGTTGTTGCCGGTGTCGATGTTGGCGATGCCGTCAATCGTGACGTTGTTCGAGTTCGGCCGCGCGCGTTGACCGTGAACCCGTCGGCGGCACCGATCTCATTGCCGCCCATGCCCTGCTGGACCGCACCCGGGACGAGCGTCACGAAGTTGAAGAGGGCGCGCCCGTTGTTCGCAATGTTCTTGAGCGCCTCGCTCTCCAGCGCGAACGACCGCTCGCCGCTCGAGGCCTGAACCTCGGTCACGCGGCTGGTGACCAGGACCTGCTCGGTCATGTCGCCGACATCCAGCGTCAGGATGCCGGTCGAGAACTTGTCGTTTGCATTCACGACGACGTTGGCCCGCTCGAGCGTCTTGAAGCCCTCCAGGCTGGCCTGGAGCGTATAGGTGTCCGGACGCACGACCGGCAACACGAACCGACCTTCGGCGTCGGTCACGGCGGTGAACGTCTGCCCTTGTGTGAGGCTCGTCAGCATCACCGTTGCCCCCGGCAGGACGCCGCCCTGCGAGTCCTGCACAGTGCCGGACACGGAAGCGCTGGTGGTTTGAGCTGTCAGAGATATGGCGTGAGCCGAGAAAACGAGGCCCACAACAGCCAAGGCGATGGCTGAACGGAGCCCACCGTGGAAAGACATGGAGCCCCCCTCCTCGTCAAGCAAATGGTTCGAATGTCGAACTAATAGAGTCCTTATACGCGCGGATCGACTTGCATGTCAACACTCACATTCACCGCATGTTCGGTCCAGAGCCCGCGCGCGGGAACGTTAGTGGGGCTAGGTTCCATGGGAAAACGATCCTGCGCATCCATGATCATTCGACACGAGCCTGTCCAACCCGAACTCGCGAGCGTGCCTGTGGGGGCGTCTCTAACCTTTCGTTAGAGCTTTCGGTGCAAGAGACAAACCAACCGGAGCGTTCGGTCAACCTGCTCGCCGACGTTGCATAAGTCAAACCCAATTACCAGGCCCAATTACCAAGCCGGCAACGGAACGACGAGTGGCACGCTGGCAGGCTGGGAGGTTCATATGCGACGCGCTCTGACCGTAGGGCTCTGCCTGCTTCTCGCGTCGGCGGCGTTCGCCCAGGAAGAAGCGTCCCTTGCCCTCCAAACGATGAAGCGGGCGCGCGTGCCCGGCGGCGTGCTGGAATATGAGATCCGTGGCGATGGAGAGCCCGTGCTGCTGGTTCACGGCAGCCACATCGCGGACGCGTTCCTTCCACTCATGGATCAACCCGCCCTGGCGCGCTAGACAAATGGCAGCTCGCCGCCAATGCCAAGCAGATCTCCCAACCGATCCTTTACGTGCTCGGAAGCGAGAGCCACGCGATGTTCGAAGAAGGCAGGGACCTGGTTCGCTCATGGTTTCCAGAAAGCGAGGACCAGCTCGTACGAGGCGTCACGCATTCCTTGCAGATGCAGAAGCCGGCATCGATCGCGGCGGCGATCGCCGACTTCCTGCGTCGGCACCCGATTGCGGACCGTCGGACGGGGGTCGCGGACCAGCGGCGATAACTTACTCAGGCATCATTTGGGCGCAGCCTTGCATTGCCCGACGCTGAGCCCAGAGCTCACTTGAGTTGTCACTCGCAGCCACGACCGTGGCACTCGAGATGGCAGTGACAATTTATGCCGTGGGAGAAATTCTTTGCCAACATGTTCTACTACTGTGTAACACGTCACCGGACGGCACACAAAAGTGCCGAGGACCGAGCTGGCCTCTCGAGCGCGTCCTCCCTCGCGGCCCAAGCTCACACGCGCGCTGTGCGTGCCCGCTTCGAGAAGGCGTGGGCGCGGGCGGACATCGTGCTGACCTCATCGCGCGTACTGCCTGCGGAGGGCTGGTAATCCCTCCGACGCGTCGACCGCGTGCCGAGAGGGGAGGAGAAGCTTGGCTCTCGAGCTCCGCGGAGATGTGTTGAACGGGTCCGCCATTGCGCAATCGACCCCGGGCAATCGCGCCGGCAACGCGCTGACGCATTGCGCCGAGTTGAGGCGATACGAATGACCATGCCTTCGGCCACGTTTTCAGACATAGGTATATCCCAGAGCCGTGATGTCTCGCGTGTCGACCTCGGTCTCGGTCCACGGATCCATGGTCGCCGCGGCGCCGGCCAGCGTGGGATTCTGGCCGGGATTGGCCGCCTGCCATGCGGCCCAGATGCGATCGATCTCCGCGTGGTGCATCCAGAACACCGGGTCGGCCGGCGCGGTCGGGATGATTCCCATGGACCCGCCCACCCAGACATGCCCCGAGTTGTGCACGCCCTCGACCGCCTGCGCGAACGTGTTGAAGGTGCCATTGGCCATCGCCGCCGCCACGGCCGCCACATTCGGCAGGAGCGCGCCGCCAATATTTCGGCTGACGGTGTGAGGCCCGCCGATCAGGTTCACGGTCGGCGTGAACCCGAGGAGCCATGATGGAAACGCCTGTTCCTCGCTCGATTTCCAGTACGGGATGCACACGGTCGGATCGACCGTCATGAGCAGTTCCTCCATCCGCAGGAGGTAGATCCGGTGCCACGGCAGGAAGCGTGGGTTTGAGTGCATCTGATGGATCGCGTTCGAGTGGATGTCAACGAGCGGACCGAGCGCGCTGATGGCGTTGACCTGCGTGAACGCATTGAGGAACCGACTCTGTTCGTCCGCGGTCAGCCTGCGGTGATCTTTACGCACGCACAGCTCGTCGTCGTGGTCGTCGCAGGTAGTCGGCGGCTTGTAGTCCTCCTTGCGCGGCTTGAAGCACGTGTGCTCGAAGGGATGCGGCACGTAGCGCGGCGGCCTTTTCGACGCGTAGTTCCCGTAGATGCGTGAATCGGGATAGCGAGGGTTGTCCGGAGGCTCGTGTCCGTAGTCGAGCGCGCGCTGGTAATCCGGGTCGTAGTACGGTGGATCGTGCGGCCTGTGGCCGTGGGGCTCGTGGCCCTGGATCCCCTTCGTTTCTTTCTTGCCTCTTTTTTCCTTGGCCATGGGCTCTGCTCCTTCGGCTTTTTCGATCGGCCTTACGGGTTGACCTGGATCGTGCCGGTCATGTTGGTGTGGATGTTGCACTGGTACGTCATCGTGCCAGCAGTATTGAAGGTTATCGGAGCCGACGTGGCTCCTGAAGAGATGTTGCCGGTGTCGAAGTTGGGGCCAGGGCCGCCGGTCTTGCTCGCGGTGTGGGTCGCGCCGTCGTTGTTCTTCCAGGTGACGGTGTCGCCGACATTGATGTTCATGACCTTGGGCACGAAGCCGTCGTTGCCGGCGTTCTCGATGCTGACCTGATGGGTCGTGCCGCCGTTTTCGGGCGGCTCTTCGTGCCCGCCTCCCTCATCATGCCCGCACGGTACGCCTCTGGGCAGAGTGGACGCGAATTCACCGCCCTTGACGATCAGCAGAGACCCCATCATGCCGCTCATCATGTGCGAGAGCACGTGGCAGTGCATGTGCCACTCGCCGACCGGGTCATCAGGCGACGGCCCTCCGGCGCGCATGAAGCTTCCAGACTTGCCGTCGATAGTGAAGACGAACGAGTTGGCCGCGCCGAAGATGCGGGTGTCCTCAAACTGCGTGACGGCCTGTACCTGCGCGCTGCCCTGGATCGCGCCCGGCGTATTTCCCTGCGGCCCCGGCAGGATCCACCGGTGCCCGTGGATGTGAAATGTGTGGACGTCGCTCCCCATACCCACGACGCCGAACCTCATCCGCGTGTCGCGGCCGGCGATCATCGTCGGCGTGTTGCCCATGAACGTGCGGCCGTTGATGATCATTCCCGGCACGCCATCGAGGGTGTGGAAAAGCTGAAGATACAGGCCCTTGGACGGAGGCGTGTCATACCGCCGCAGGCAAAGCCTCGTGAGCACCGCGAGCTCGTCATCGAGCTCGAACAGGAGGTCACCACGCTGGATCAAGCGCTCCAAGACGGGCCTCGTGCCCCCGGTGTCATCCTTGAGTGGCTTCTTCCCGGCCGCGGGCCCGCGTTGGGAAGCGGCAGGCAAGGCTGCGTGCGCGTGGCCAGGAACATCGCCATGGCGTAGACCCAACCCTTCGAGATCGTGCGGGAGGATGTGGAAGTCCCCGGGAAATGGGAAGCATCTCACGTTAACGGGGCTGCCGTTTGGCGATCCGTCGGGCAGGAATGCCGGGTCCAGCTTGCTCGGATCGTTTGGATCACCCGCGCGAATATCAACTTCTTGCTCCGTATCGGCTGGGTTGTGGATGACGATGATGCCAATGGCGCCCAGCTCGACGTTCTCCATGTCGCAGATCGAGTGGTCATGATAGAGCCAGACGTTGGAAGTGGAGGGCCAGCCGATCGTGTTCCAGCGGTAGACAAACGTCCCGCCGGGCGGCACGCGGTCGCCTTTCTTCAAGGTCCCCGAAAACCCCGGCACCTTGGACCAGGCGAGGGATTCATCCACCAGTATTCCAGTGACCGGTTGAGTGCTATCCGGTGGGGAGAGCGGGTAGGCCCCGTCCGAAGTGGCCTTGAAGACAAACCCGTGCGGGTGAAGGCTGTGAACCCGCTTCTCGATGTCGATCGGCTCCTGGGTGGGAACGGGCAAACAGATTTTGCCGATGAAGGGCAAGTCGAAGCAGACTTGTTTCGTCACGAGGTGCGTCCGCATGTCCAGGTTGCGGAAGTGGACGATCACCGAGTCGCCTACGTTGCACTCGATGACGGGACCCGGAATGGTGCCCATCGTGCCGTTGTCCGTGGGGTCCAGCTCGTTCAGGTCCCAGGGGTTTACCTTGCGATCGGCGGGCACGGTCCAGGCATCGCTCTCGTCGGGCTGCGTGGGGGGGTTGTAACGACGGAGAATGAGTGCGTCTTTAACCTTCCCGTCGCTGTCCCGGAGGGGGTTGTACATCTTGCGCGTTGTCGTCACTCCCGTCCCGGGCGACGTGAGGGTCACGTCTACGGGGTCCTTGTCCGTAACCTCCTTCATGTCCTGCCCGGTGATCCGGTCGATGTTGTGGGGCGACGCGTCCCACGGACGATTTTCCAGTTGAATCCAGTACTCGATGGTTGCCATCGCCATCTCCTTTCAGCAAAGCGGTTCTCGGGCACCAGCGGGTTGCGCTGGGGTTGCAGGGGAGGAGACGCGCGGGCGCCATGGATAGAGAACGCCCACCCGTTGGCCTTCGCGGCGGCAGCGATAGCGAGGAGGTTGGTGGATGCATCGTCACCCGCGGTGAACGGGAGCCCCGTTCTTGGACGCAGGCCTTCCCGGGATCTGACTGGCACAACCGGGCACGTCAATCAGGATTCGTTGTCAGCCGGGGCCGGGACCGATGCGTTTCTCATTCCTTACAAGAATCAACGACGAGAACGTGTGCACCGAACTTCGCACTTCCCCTTCGAGGAGGTAGCCCGACTTGTTCTGCGTCGAATTAGAAAGGCGCGACGGGGAGGACAAATACAGCGGACAGCGACCAGGGGCTGGCGTTGTCGACGAACGACGATAGGCGGTATTGGACTAAACCGTGGTCGCGGTAACGAAGACTAGCGCGACGTTCCACGCATCTGGCCCACATCTGGGCTCCCCGTCGATTTGATCTGCGGTCCTCGATACGCTGTCCTGCACGCGCGCCTGGAATGGACCAGGCCGTGTGCAGAGGAGCGTCGTATGACCCCGCTTCGGCAACGCATGCTCGAGGATATGCAGATCCGGAATCTGTCCCCGCATACGCAACGCGCGTATATCGAAAGCATCGCCCGGTTCGCGCGGCACTTCGGTCGGTCCCCGGCCGCGTTGGGACCCGAGGAGATTCGCACCTACCAGGTGTACCTGATCCGCGAGCGCCGGCTCGCGCCCAGTTCCCTCGAGATCGCGGTCTGCGCCCTCCGGTTTCTCTACAAGATCACGCTCAAGCGGCCCTGGTCCTATCACGACGTGATCCCTGCCCCGAAAAGCCGCGGCCCCTCCCGGTCGTGCTCAGCCCCGACGAAGTCGTTCGCTTTCTCGCGTGCGTCACGGCGCCCCAGCACCGCACGATCCTGACCACCTGCTATGCCGCCGGTCTGCGCATCTCGGAAGCCCTCCACCTCCGCCCCACCGATATCGACAGTCGCCGGATGGTGATCCGGGTCGAGCAAGGGAAAGGCCGGCGCGATCGCTACGTGATGCTCTCCCCGACACTGCTCGAGCTGTTGCGGGCGTGGGGGCCGCTGCGCCGCCGGCCGACGCCCTGGCTGTGTCCGAGCCCCCGGCCCGCCCACCCGATCCGGCGCGGCGCCGTGCGGGAGGCCTGCCAGCGCGCGCGCCGGCGGTCGGGGATTCCCAAACCCATCGCGCCCCATGCCCTGAGACATGCCTTCGCCTGCCACCTCCTCGAAGCCGGGACCGACGTCCGGACGATTCAACTCCTGCTCGGGCATCGCCCCCTCGCGACGACCGCCCGCTATTTGTGCATCGCCACCACGAAGGTCTGTGCGACGGCGAGTCCCCTCGACCTGCTGCCGCGTCCCCCCTCCCCGCCGTCGGGGCCCCCCGCGCCCGTGTCTTCCTGACGGGGGCCCCGTGGATCGCCAGCGACTGGAGGTGGCGGACATCTTCCGCTGCTACGGGACGGCGTATCGGGCGCGGCTGGGCGTGGCACTGGTAGGCAGGAGGGGTCCAGCCGGCATAGCATGGTGTCCATGACGGAGGGGTCGGTGCACGTCAGTGTCCGCGCCCTGGCCGGTGTGGCGCTTCTGCTCATGGTGGGCTGCGCCGCGACCATCGCGCCGGCGGTCAACGATACGCATCTCACGCTGCGGGTACAGACAGCCCTCATCAATGATCCCGAGATTGGGACGCTGCCGATTGAGGTGCGTGCTGCGAACGGCCTCGTCGCCCTGACCGGGCGCGTCCGATCGGAGTCGGACCGCGAGCGCGCCGTGCGCGTGGCGCGCGGCGTCGACGGCGTCCGCGATGTGAGGGCGACCCTGAGGATTGCTGACATCCCGCCAGATGAGGTTCCGCGGCCTCCACCGGAGCCACCGGAGCCGCGAGACGAGCCACGCGATGGGCTCTGGCGTCTGATCGGGCTGGGCTTCTCGGTGACCGGCACGCGCCCGGAACCGGCGCGTCTGGGCGATGGACTGAGCGTGGGTCCGCTCCTGCGCTTGCCGAATCGGCGTGGCTTGGGTCCGACGATCGGCTTCAGTTGGACTGAGCTCGAGATCGACGCCGGGCCGGAGGGTCTGCCGGGGCTTGCTCACCTGCGCATGCGGCCGGTCATGATCGGCCTCGAATACGGCCAGCCGGTCGGGCGCCTGGCGCTCTCGGCGTCGCTCGTCGGCGGGTGGTCGTTCAACAGCGTGCGCGTCGATCGCAACGCGGCCGGCCCGTTGCGTGCGATCGAAGCGGAGAGCGGGTTCGCGTGGCGCCCCGGTGCCTCGCTGTGGTACGACGTCACCGCGCGCATGGGGGTCAACCTCTTCGTCGGCGGTCTCTTCGCGAATCCGCGTGTGACGTTTGCCAGCGACGAAGAACTGCGCACCATGCGCCTGCGGACCAACGCCGCAATCGTCAGCGTCGGGCTGGCCTGGTGGCTGTTCTAGGTAGGGCCGCCTCGCCGAAGCGGCCGTGACGGCGCGCTCGGCGAGCGCGCCCTACCATCTCGAGCCCCGAACTTGACACCATGCGTCAAGTCTCGGGTTCTCACAGGTTCTCGCTCGGACACGGTTCATGCCGCAGCGCATCCTCACGGCTATTGTCTCGTTGCTGGCGCAGGTCGGCGAAGGCGTCGTGTTCGCCGTTCGTGCGATTCGGGAATGCGTCCGCCCGCCGTTCGAGCTCGGCGAGATCGGGCGGCAGATCTACGAGCTGGGCTGGCGCTCGGCACCACTCATTGGGGCGTCGGGCCTGGCCGTCGGCACTGTGCTCTCGATGCACACGCGGGCGTCGCTCGAGCGCTTCGGCGCCGAGGCCCTGATGCCCTCGGCGCTCGCGCTGGCGCTCGTGCGCGAGACCGGGCCGTTGACCGCGGGGCTGCTGCTCTCGGGCCGGGTCGGCGCCGGCATCGGCGCCGAGCTGGGCGCCATGAAGGTCACCGAGCAGATCGATGCGCTGGAGGCCACGGCCGTCGACTCGTTCCGCTTTCTGGTCGTGACGCGCGTCATCGCCTGCGTCATTGCGTTCCCCATCCTGACGACCCTGATGAACTTCATGGGTATCCTCGGCGGATTCATTGCGGAGCACTTCGTCAGCGGCATGTCGTTTGTCCTCTATTTCCGAAGCTCGTTCCAATACATCGAGTTCTCCGACTACATCCCCGCGACGGTCAAGACCATGGTCTTCGGCTTCATCGTCGCGACGAGCGCGTCGTACCTCGGGGTCAACACGACGAGCGGCACCGAGGGGGTTGGCCGCGCGGCGACGCGCAGCGTTGTCGTGGCGTCGGTCCTGCTGATCGTCGTCAACGTGCTGCTCGTGCGTCTGATTGAGTTTCTGTTCCCAGGGGGGGCAGGGTTTTGAGCGCCACGGTGCCGGCGGTTCGGCTCGACCGCGTGTCGAAGGCCTTTGGCAGCTTTCGTGTGCTGCAGGAGCTATCGCTGGAGGTGCCGGCGGGCCACTGTGCCGCGATCGTCGGACGCAGCGGCACCGGCAAGAGCGTGACGCTCAAGCACATCGTCGGGCTGATCAAGCCGGACAGCGGCCGGGTCTTCGTCGAAGAGGAGGAGGTCAGCAGGCTGGAGACCCGCGACCTCGCGCGCGCCCGCAAGCGTATCGGCTTCTTGTTCCAGAATGCGGCGCTGTTCGACTCGATCACCGTTGGCGAGAACGTGATGTTCCCGCTGCGCCGGCACACCGACTTGCCCGAGGGGGAAATGCGCACACGCGCGCGGACCAAGCTCGCGCAGGTCGGCCTCGAGCGCGATTTCGACAAGATGCCCGCCGAGCTGTCGGGCGGCATGCGCAAGCGGGCGGGCCTCGCGCGGGCCATGGCCCTCGATCCGCCGATCCTCCTGGTCGACGAGCCGAGCGCCGGTCTGGATCCGATCACGTCCGACGAGATCGACCGGCTCCTGCTCAGCCTCAAGCAGGAGATGGGCACGACCATCGTGCTCGTGACGCATCACATGATGAGCGCGCGCATGCTCGGCGACGAGCTGATCTTCATCGATGGCGGACGCGTCCTCGCGCGCGGCACGGCGGAGGCGCTGGAGCGAAGCGCGCACGCAATGGTTCGGAAGTTCCTGGAGACACAAGGAGGAGGATAGCGCCATGAGTCGGTCGCGGTTGTCGGTCATCGGAGCGTTCGTGGTCGGTGGCGCGCTGCTGTTCGCAGTGGGCCTCTTCATGATCGGCGACCGCCGCCTGCTCTTCACCGACCAGATCCACATCGCCACGGAGTTCTCGCGGGTGCGCGGGGTGGCGGTCGGCACCCAGGTGCGTGTGGCCGGCCTGGACGCGGGCGAGGTCGTCGCGCTCACGGTGCCGCCGGGGCCAGGACAGCGTTTCCGGGTCACGCTGCGCATCCGCGAAGATCTGCAGCATCTGGTCCGGACCGATTCGGTCGTGTCGATCCTGACCGACGGCCTGATCGGCGCCGTCTACCTGGACGTGGGCGGCGGCACGGAGGAGGCGCCTGTCGCTCAACCCGGCAGCGCGATCGCCGGCCGCGACGCGATCGAGTTCGCCGATTTGATCGAGGAGGGCCGCGACACGTTTCGCACCGTGACCACGGAGGTCTTGGACCTCAAAGAGGACCTCTCGGTCGGCGTCAAGACTCTCACCGAGACGACGCGGTCGGCAAACGACCTCATCGAGACCGTCAGCGGCGACGTCAAGCGAATGACGTCGGCGGGCGCCGACACGACGGTCGCCATCGAGGGCTTGACCAACGATGTTCGGCGCGTGGTAGCAAACCTTGAGGCCGGCCGCGGCACGATGGGCAGGCTGCTGACGGATGACACCCTGTACACACGGATCGACCAGATCGCCGCGCATACGCAGGAATCCACCCGGAGCATGCAACGGACCGCCGGAGAGATCGAGCAAGCCGTCCGCAGTTTCCGCGCCGAAGACGGCCCGGCTGATCGCCTGCGCGCTGACACGGAGGAGATTCTCGGGCACGTGAGCGAGACGACGGAGCGGCTCGCCCAGAGCGCGGAGGCGCTCCAGCATCACTGGCTATTTCGCGGCTTCTTCACGCGGCGCGGCTTCTACGACCTGCGCGACGTGTCTGTGGACGAGTACCGCCGCGGCGCGCTCGAAACCGACGACCGGATCGCCCTGCGGCTCTGGATCGACGCGGCCGGCCTCTTTGACGTCGAGAACGGACGCGAGGTGCTCTCCACGGCCGGCCGCCAACGACTGGCCTCGGCCATGGGGTCTCTTCTTCGCTATCCGCGCGACAGCACGCTCATCGTCGAGGGCTACGCGCTCGAAGGGGCGCCCGACGTCCGCTTCCTGCGGTCCGAAACGCGTGCCGAGATCGTGCGGGATTACCTGCAGCGCCGCTACCGCCGTCCCGCTGCCCTGACAGGCCTCATGCCGATGGGTAACGAGGCGGACAACAGCCCGCGCGGCAACGGGCAATGGGACGGCGTGGCGCTCGCGATCTTCGTCCGCGGCAGCGCCGTGGCGGCCTCGCACGACGAGCCATGAGAGACAACCTTTGGGTCAGGATCAAGTCGAAGACTCACTCCCTTCCAAGGTAGGCGGTCACCAAACGACGCCCATATCAGGATGCAGCGCCCTTGTGGGCATCGGCTGGCGACCGCTGGACACGGTTACGTGCCGAGATGAGAGCCTGCTTGAGCTCCGTTTCGCACGTGATGAGCTGCTTCTCCGCTTCCGCGCGCTGGCGCTTCCCCTCATCGGCAATGCGAAGCGTGTCATCGATCGTGGCAATGAGCGCATCGTTGGCCCGCTTCACCGCATCGACGTCCACAACACCGCGCTCGGCCTGCGTGCGGATCGTCTCCGTAGAGCTGCGGAGTGCGTCGGCGTTGGCGGTGAGCAGCTCGTTGGTCAGATCCGTTGCCTTCTTGAGCGTCTCGCCAGCCTCCGTCGACCGGGCGATGGTGAGCGCCATCGCGAGCTGCTGCCGCCAGAGCGGAATGGTGTTGGCCATCGTCGAGGCGATCTTGCCGACAAGGGCCTTGTCGTTCTGCTGCACCAGGCGAATCGAGGGCAGGCTCTGGAGCGTCACCTGCCGCGTGAGCTTCAGATCGTGCACGCGCCGCTCGAGATCGTCGCGCTTGGCGCGCAGGTCGCGAAGCTCTTGCGCCTTCAGCACGTCGCCGCTCGTCTCCGCCTCCTTCGCCAACGCCGGCAGCGTCTCCCGATCGAGTCGCCGCAGCTGCTCCTCACCCGCCGCGATATACACGGCAAGCTTCTCGAAATAGTCGATTGTTCTGTCGTACAGGCGGTCGAGCATCGCAACGTCCTTCATCAGCGCGCTCGTCTCCGCGTCGAGGCGGTTGCTGATTGCATCGACCTGCGTACGCACCTGCCCGTACCGCAGCAGCATTCTCTCGACAGGCTTCGAGCCGCCGAAGAAGCGCGCGAAGAGCCCGCGCTTCTTCTTCGGGTCGAGCTCCTCGATCGGCAGGCCGCGCAGCGTCCTCACCATCTCGTTCAGCGCCTGACCGGCCGGACCGGTGTCCTTGTGGCGAACACCCTCGAGCATCTCGTCCGCCACCGAGGTGACTTCATCCTGCGCCGCGGTGCCGAAGAAGAGGATGGAGTTGCTGTCGCCGAGCTCGAGCTCCCCCATCGCCCGCTCGATCTCTACCCTTCGCTCAGGAGCCGCGGCGTCGTACGGCACCACCTCCGTCGACGGCACAGGTGAGGTCGGCGCCAATGAGGTCGACGACGGTGATGTGGTGTTGGCTTCCGTCATGATAGGTCTCCGGAATGGAGTTGACGCGCAACAACGCGCTCACGTTCAGGCAGCTCCCGCTTGAGGCGCGCGTTCAACACTTCGATCTCCACGTCGAGCGACAGCATGTCATGCTCGAGGAGCTTTCTGTGCTGGCTCGCAAAGGTATTCTCCATGTCGATCAGAAGCTGCCGGAAGCTCTGCTCGAGCGGTCGATTTCGAAGCTGCCGATGGGTGCGCGCGTATTCCTGCGTCACGCGCTGCGCGCTGTCCAGGTAGATATTGAGGAAACGACGCGCTCGGACGGCCTCCCTCGGATCTTGCTCGATCTCGACGAGGATGGTGCGACCGATGGCCGTGATGCGCAACAGTCGGTCGGTGAACTCAGGTACCGCAATCGCCCGGGCCGCCGTCTCGATCCCGCGAAGCCGGCCGTACGCCTTCTTGAGCTGCAGCGTCACTACGGCGCGATCGACGCCCTCAACGACGGCCACTTCAATACGACGGGGCCTGAGATCAGCGCCGTAGAACGCAACGTAGCCGAGCCCTCCGAGCACTGCGAAGACGAGGCTGCCCGGCACACCATGGCCACCAGCGGTAGCGGCGAGGAACGCACCGACCGCCGTGGCCACGGCGCTCACGAGCTTCAGGGGAATGGCCGGCGGATCGGGTCGCTCGCCCAGAAAATAGCGCGCCTCCGCCACGAGCGCCCGCCATGAGAGCGTGCCCGCCCCCCAAAAGCAGGCCAACGCGCCTCCGGTGGAGGCCAACGTCCCCACATCTCCGGCGATGAGGGCTGCCAACACCGCGAACACGAGCGGCAGGGGCAGGAGAAAGAGGGCAGCAGCCTTGCCGACCGGCACCCACGCGCGTGCGCGCTTGATGAGCCCATTCACTGGACTGCTACACCGCTCCTTCGGAGAATTCCGTGCTCATTGTATGGCCCCGCTGCGTGCCAGAGGTCCAGGCTGCCTCTCACGACGAGCGCATCACAGACCGTCACTCTCGACCGCGCTCGAAGGTCGGTACGGGATTCACAGTGTCGACAGGCGGAAACAGCGCCTGACAACCGGGCACGGCAATCGCCAGCGTCAGCAGCAGGAGTCCTAGCAGGCGCAACGGCAGTCTGGCCATAATCACAACGACGTGGCGACAAGGGTTGGGGTTCCAGCCATCGAGCCACTGACATGTTCAGCCAGCCGCGGCAGGCTATCGAACGAACGACGAAGCACTTCCGCCAAACTACCACGGAATGTCCGGCCCGATCCACGGTAGAACTTTGAGAACCGGACCCTTGATGCATTTTGGAGGCAGGTTTCGGAGCTCGCAAAGGAGTCGAAGGGCGTGGGGGCACGGCCCGCAAGAACAGCAAGCTGGTGGAGATCGACGACAGGAGGAGTTGGAATGAAGCTCAGTAGACGATCATTTCTGAAATCGAGCGCCGGCGCGGGGATTGGCTTCGGCTTGTCACTTGGCCCAGAACGAGCAAGTGCCATCGAGCCAAAGAATGCGACGCGCATTCAGTTGATTCGACACGCAACCGCTATCATCCACTACGCTGGCAGAGTCCTCATGGTGGATCCGATGCTTGGTGATCCAGGAGTCATGCCGCCCATTGATCGTTCTCCGAATCCCCGCCCCAACCCCTTGGTTCCACTTCCTCTTGCTGCCGAGAAAGCGTTGACCGGTATCGAAGCCATATTGGTGACGCATACGCACCCGGACCACTGGGATGCGGCCGCGACCGAGCTGGTTCCGAAGGACGCGACTCTTTTCATCCAGCCACCCGACTCAGCGAAGTTTGCAGAATTGGGGTTCTCCGACGCGCAGAAGATAGACGAGTCGGTTTCGTGGAAAGGGATCACAATCTCCCGCACTGGCGGCCAGCATGGCCGCGGCGAAACGGGACGGCGGATGGCGCCAGTTTCCGGCTACGTCTGAGGGCCTCGGCGGGATCAATGCCGGCCGCGCGCCACGCGGGGATCAGGCATGCAACGTAGGCCACCACGACGAGCAGAATGGGCGCCACAGAAAAGGCGATGGCGTCGAGCGGTGCTACGCCGAACAGCACGCTGGCCATCGCGCGCGTCGCGAAGGCGGCGACCGCCGCGCCAACCGCTAGGCCGATCACCGTCACCGTGAGTCCTTCGCGCAGAACCATTTGCACGAGATCGCCGCGCGTGGCGCCGAGCGCCGCACGCACGCCGATCTCGCGGCGTCGCTGTGCGACGTTGTATGAGAGAACACCGTAGAGGCCGGTCGTGGCAAGCGCCAGGGCCAGCAGTGCAAACGCTCCGAGGACGAGCGTCGTGAAGCGTGGCTCAGCAACCGAGGCAGAAATCTTGGAGGCCAGCGGCCCCATCTGATTGAGCGACGCGCTGGGCTCCAGTTGCTGCACGATTCCTCGCAGGAGCGGCACCACCGTCGTGGGATCGCCCTCTGTCTTCACGACGAAGGTCGCGTTACCCATTTTCATCCGTGTACCGTGTGCCGTGTAAATCCGAGACTGTGGTTCCGCATCGAGGTCCGCGGGTAGCACGTCTGCCACGACGCCCACCACCTCGACGATCGTGCCATCGTCATCGAGCAGCCCCGTGAACCGCCGCCCGGTTGGGGGCTTACCGTCGGCGAAGTAGGTCTTGGCGAAGGTTTCGTTCACCAGCATGGAGCGGGTAGCCGAGGTCGTGTCTGCTTCACGAAAGAATCGGCCTTCCTCGAGCCGCATGCCGAGGGCTTCGGCATACCCCGGCGTGATGACGGCATGGTACGCTTGCGCCAACAGCGGACGCCCATCGGGCGTGGTCATCCCAGGCAAGTGGAAGCCGGTGCTATGGATCATGTTGCCAAAGGGCGCCATGCTGCCGGCCCCGGCGGCGCGCACACCAGGGATCGCACGCAGACGGTCTAGGACGGAGACGGCTAACCGAGAGTTTCGCTCCGCGGCTTCCTCCTTCCTGTCGGGAGGGCTCGTCACGATCAAATCTGCGGTCAGCACGTTTGCCGGATCGTAACCGGCATCCACCTGGACGATCTTGACGAAGCTTCGCGCGAGCAGGGTCGCTCCAACGAGCAGTACGACGGCAAGTGCGGCCTCGACGACGAGTAGCGCCCGGCGTGCGCGTGTGTCCGGCGCACTTACGCTCCTGCTGCCGCCGGACTGGATCGCTCCGACAAGATCAATTCGCGAGCTTCTGAAGGCAGGCATGGCGCCGGCAATCACACCGACACAGATGGCCGCCAGCGCCGCGACGACGAGAAACTTCTGGTCTACCCGGATGTCCTCGAGGCGGGGGAAGTCCGACGGCGCCAGGACGGGCACCAGGGCAGTCATGGCCCATCCGACAAACATCCCCAGCCCGCCACCAATGAGCGAGATGACGAGACTCTCGGTCAGGAGTTGCCGCACGAGTCGCCACCGCTCTGCGCCCAATGCCGCGCGCACGGCGAGCTCGCGTGCCCGATCGGTGCTTCGTGAGAGAAACAGGTTGGCGACATTGGCACACGCAATCAACAACACCAGTCCTACACCACCCGCCAGCACGACCAGCGCCGGCCGGATGCCCGTCGTCATCTGATCAACCATCGAGCGGACGTGTACTTCAACTGGTCCACCTCTACCGAAGAGCAGGTCAGCCGCTAAGGGCCGTTCGAGGCTTCGCGCGAGGGACGTGCCCTCGACCTCGACCTGCGTAGTGGTCACACCAGCCCTGAGCCGCCCGATGGCCTCGACGATGTCAAAAGTGTTGGCGGGCCCACGTGGTACCTCCAACGGTGTGTAGAACGCAACCGCGCGGCGGTCCTCTGAAGGGCGCTGCGGTTCGGGTCCAGGGAAGGCAAAACCAGGAAGAGCAATCCCGATGATGCGGTGATCCTCACCATCGATCGTCAGTAGTTTGCCAATGGCTGAATCATCGCCGAAGCGCACGCGCCACGTCGCATGCGTGAGGACGACGACCGGTGCAGCGCCCTTCTCGGCGTCCTCGTCGTTGAAGAAGCGGCCGCTTGCCGGAGCTACCCTGAGCACCCTGAACAGCGATGGCGTGACGCTTGCCCCGCGAAGCCGCTCGGTCGCCCCAGCGTTCGCAACGGTGTAAGTGCTCACGTCGAAGGCGCCGATACTTTGGAGGGTTGCCGATGAACGCGACCACGTGTGGTAGGTCAGATTGCTCAGGAGCGGTAAGTCAACCGGGGCCCGACCTCCGGGATGTACCTCCCACAGCCGCACCAACCGATCAGCTTCCGGGTACGGCAGCGGTCGCAGCAGAACACCGTAAATCACGGAGAAGACCGCCGCGGTGCCGCCGACACCCAAGGCGATCGTGATGAGCACTGCCGCCGCGAAGCCCCGGTGTCCCGACAGCAACCGAAAGGCCTGCCTGATATCCCGAGCGAGCGCACTCATGACTACCCCGTTACACCCCTCAGGCGAGCTGAGCCTCTGTGCGACGTTGCCGACACTCGCGATACCAGCCTTCTCGGTTAACGGCCTGACGCCGGCTCGCCAGGTTCCCTCAATAATCGTTCGGTCTCTGCAATGAGGTCCGGGAGGCGGGCCACGGCTGGTGTTGCTTTCCGATTCGGTACGTGACGGTCAGCCGACCGAAGCGTCCGTCTTGAGCGGGGGCTCTACGATTCCTTCGAGCTGCCGAAGCATGCCGCGGAAGTACTTCAGCACGCGCACACCATCACAGGACGTCTCGCCCAACTCCGCAAGGCAGTAACCGTCGAAGTCGCTCTCCTGGAGCAGCTCGACCAACCGGCGCCAGGGATATTCCTCCAGGTAGAGATCCCGCATGTGGACCTGACCGATCTTGTGCTGCACGAGGCGGAAGTTTGCCTCCAACCCCTCGTCTAGCAGGTCCGTCTGGTTCGAGTTCCAGCAAATCCACACGTTGGGATGATCCCCCGCGTAGTCGAGAATCTTCTTGATGTTCGGCACGCGGGACGTTTCTTCGCCATGCACCTCGACCTGAATGCGAACGCCCTGCTCCCGGGCCGTGTCGCCACAGGTCGCGAGCGCCTTGCCAATCTGCTCGAGTGTCTGCTCTTCCGGAACGTCGGAACGCAAGCCGTTCGGGCGCACCTTGATGCTGGGACAGCCGACATCGTGCGCAAGTGCGAGCCATGCGCGCGTTTCCTCGATGTTCTTTTGGACGATGGCCGCATCCTCGGCGTGATACTCGCACGCCGTGCCGAGGCCGGCCAGCGTCACCGGCGAATCCTCGAAGCGCTTGCGCACCTCGGCGCGCTCGGCAGGAGCGAGCGACAGCTCCACGCCATGTTTGTGCGTGGTTCTCAGCTCGACGCCATCCATGCCGACCTCCGCCAGATTCGTGATGATGGTCGGTAAGTCCCAATCCTTCGCGATGTTGTAGGTGACGGCCCCGACTTTGAGCGCCCGCGTTGGCTTGGCGCCTTGCGCGGCGGCGGCGTGCCGAGGCTCGAGGAGGGCCGTGGCCGGCAGCGCCAGCGCGGTCGTTACAAGGAAGTTGCGCCGAGTCGACATGGCGTCGATGCTAGCACGAGCTCGCTGCCGACCGGATCTGCACGGGGAGCGCCGCGCAGCCTGCCGTCGATCAGCCATCCGAAATCGAGGCCCGAGCGGCTACAATAGCTAAACCCATCGACGCACCCCGCGCCCGAACCCTTTCGTCCGCCGGGGTGGCCGCCTCGGTTCCATGGCCATCACTTCGCGGTTTCTCTGGAGGGAAGACACCATGCGTTTTATGTGCGGTTCCGCATTCGTCGTATTCACTGCCGGCATGCTCATGGCTCCGGACGTCGGCGCGCAGGAGGAGACCGCTCGTGCGGTCGCCGACGGCGGCATCTCCGTGCCCGGATGGACCGGCAAGATCGACGCCAAGGAAGAAGGTTCGGGGCAAACGCTCGACAACGCGAAGCTCGCGCAGGCCGGTGATGCGCTGGAGGTCATGACGGGGCCCGCCGTGACGTACTGGAATCCAGCCAACACGGCGAGCGGCAACTACACGGTGAAGGCGACATTCAACGAGCCGAAGTACATGAGCCTCAACGACCACCCCCATCCGTACGGCATCGTCATTGCCGGTAACGACATGGGAACCGAACAGCAGAGCTATCTGTACTGCGCCGCGTACGGGAACGGCAACTTCATCGTACGCGGATTCGGCCCCGAGCCGTTTCAGATGAATGGCAAGCGGGGTGAATCGAACCCGGTTGTGAACACGGCCGAAGGCCCTGGCTCACCGGTGACACAGGAGATCGCGGTGTCGGTGAACGACGACCGCGTCGAGTGCGCGATCAACGGCACGGTCGTCGCGGGCTACGACAAGGCCGAGCTCGTGACCGAGGGCAAGCTGAAGTCCACTGACGGCCTCTACGGGATCCGGTTCGCGCACAACACCGAAGCCACGGTCACAGGCCTCGAGATAACAGCGAACTAGCGAGTCGCCGTGATTCGGAAGGGATGTCGGGGCGCGGCGGCTGCAATACCGCCTGCCCCGCATCTCCCACGCAGATTGGCCGCACCCTGTTCAAGACTAAACATCCATCATTGATTCGCTCGCCTACAATTGTACGGTTCGAGCAGCCACTTGCGGTTTGACAGACAGCGAGTTCACACGCCGCCTAGCCGACGCCATCACTCGATACCGCAGAGCATCTAGAAGACATGAAACGATTTGCCATCCTCGGCAACCACTTGCCCCGCCAGTGCGGCATCGCCACATTCACGACACACCTGGCGGAGGCGTTGGCGATGGAGCTGCCAGAGGTGGATCGGTTCGTGCTCGCGATGAACGATGCCGGCCGGCGGCACGTCTATCCGTCCCGCGTCCGGTTCGAGATCGCGGAGGGCGACCTCGGCTCGTATCGGCGCGCAGCGGACTTCCTGAACGTCAATCAAGTCGATGTGCTCTCGGTCCAGCACGAGTATGGGATATTCGGGGGCAAGGCGGGCGCGCACCTCGTCGCCATGTTGCGGGAGCTCCGCATGCCGATCGTGACGACGCTCCATACGGTTCTGTCGCAACCGAGCCCGGCGCAGCGCGCAGTGATCGACGAGCTGGCGCGCCTGTCACAGCGCCTCATCGTCATGAGCGAATCCGGCGCGGAGCTGCTCCGGCGGGTCCACGGCATTTCCGATGATCAGATCGATCTGATTCCCCATGGGATTGCGCACGTAACAGCCGACCCCCACAGCAAGGACCGCCTTGGCGTCAACGGCAAAACCGTGATTCTGACCTTCGGGCTGCTCTCCCGCGACAAAGGCATCGAATATGTCGTCGATGCGTTGCCGGCGATCCTCGCGGCCCATCCGGACACGGTCTACATCATTCTCGGCGCCACGCACCCGCACGTCATCGAGCAGGAGGGGGAGGCCTATCGTCTGATGCTCGAGACGCGAGGCCGACAGCTGGGCGTGGCCGCGAGCATGATCTTCCACAACCGGTTCGTGAGCCAGGAGGAGCTGACCGAGTTCCTGTCGGCCACGGACATTTACATCACGCCATACCTTCAGCCGGAGCAGATCACATCGGGCACGTTGGCCTATGCCGTTGGCGCGGGGAAGGCCGTCATCTCAACGCCTTACATCTACGCTCGCGAGCTTCTCGATGAGGGGCGTGGCGTCCTCGTCCCGTGGAGGGATTCACACGCGATCGCGGAGGAAGTCATCGGCCTGGTCAGCGACCATGACCGGCGCCGGACGATGTGCGCGCGAGCGGCTGCACATGGCGTCGGGATGACGTGGCCGGCGGTCGCCGGCCGCTACGTCGAGAGCTTCGCACGGGCGCAAACGGAGCACATGCACCGGCGTCGGACTGCATTCCGCGCGCAGACACTCGCCAGCCGACCTGCTGGCCTGCCCGAGATCAGCCTGAGACACGTGCAGGCGATGACCGACGACACGGGAATGCTCCAGCACGCCACCTTCAACATCCCGCGATACGAGGACGGGTACTGTCTGGACGACAACGCGCGAGCGCTGCTGCTCATGGCACTTCTCGAGGAGGCAGGCAGCGACGACCCCACGGTGGTCCGTGCGCTCGCGTCACGCTACCTCGCCTTCGTCAGCCACGCATTCGACCGGACATCCGGCCGCTTCAGGAACTTTCTCTCGTACGCGCGGCAGTGGCACGAGCCGTACGGATCGCAGGACAGCCATGGGCGAGCTCTATGGGCGCTCGGCACCGTCGTGGGCCGTGCCGGCGATCCGGGCAGACACAGTCTCGCAGGCGATCTGTTCCACCTGGCGATGCCGGCGGTGACCACATTCACGAGCCCACGGGCCTGGGCCTATGCGCTCCTCGGTATCGACGAGTACCTCCGAGCGTTCCAGGGCGACAGCAGCGTCGAAGCGCTGCGTGTCACGCTCGCGGAGCGTCTACTCGACCTGTTTCAACGGACCAGCCGACCGGACTGGCCGTGGTTCGAGGATTCCGTCACGTACTGCAACGGTCGCCTGTCGCAGGCGCTCATCATCTCCGGTGACCGAATGCATCGAGCGGACATGACCGAGGCTGGGATGCGCTCCCTTGACTGGCTGGTGGACGTGCAATCGTCCGCGGACAAGCAGTTTGCCGCGATTGGATCCAACGGATTCTATGAGCGAGGCTCGCCCCCCGCGGCGTTCGACCAGCAGCCCGTCGAGGCGTGCGCGACGGCATCTGCGTGTCTCGACGCTTACCGCGTCAGTAACGACAACCGCTGGGCGGCACACGCGCGGTCGGCGTTCGACTGGTTTCTCGGGGAGAACCATCTGCACCACTGGCTCTTCGATCCATCGACAGGTGGCTGTCGCGATGGGCTGCACGTCGATCGGCCCAATCAGAACCAGGGCGCCGAAGCAACGCTCTCCTTCCTGCTCACATTGCACGAAATGCGGACCGTCGAGGCACTGGACGTGCACGAGGTCGATGTGCGAGACCGTCAGCCAACATCATGATGCCGCCGCAACGCTACGAAACACTCTTCCATCGACACGAGCGGAATCCGATTCTCACGGCGGCCGACTGGCCGTACCCGGCACACACGGTGTTCAACGCCGGGGCGACGCGACTTCGAGACGGCACGACACTTCTCCTCTGCAGGGTGGAGGATCGACGCGGCCACTCGCATCTGTGCGCCGCCCGATCCAGCAACGGCGTCGACGGCTGGACGGTCGATGCCGAGCCCACGCTCTCGGCGGACCCGGACAGGCATCCAGAAGAAGTGTGGGGCATCGAAGACCCCCGCATCACCTTCGTCGAGGAGCTCGGCCGGTACGTCGTGGCGTATACCGCGTTCAGTCAAGGCGGGCCGGGCGTAGCGCTGGCACTCACCGAGGACTTCCGGCACTTCGAGCGTCTTGGTCTCGTCATGCAGCCAGACGACAAGGACGCAGCGCTGCTGCCGCGCCGCATCAACGGCAGCTTCGCCTTGCTCCATCGACCGTTGACCGACACCGGCGCACACGTCTGGATCTCCTTCTCACCGGACCTTCGCAATTGGGGCAGACACACGCTCGTGCTGCCGGCGCGCCGCGGATCCTGGTGGGACGCCAACCGCGTCGGTCTGTCGCCGCCCCTCATCGAGACGTCGCGCGGGTGGCTCCTGCTCTATCACGGCGTCCGACGGACAGGTGCAGGGTGCTTGTATCGCCTCGGGGTTGCGCTGTTGGACCTGGATACTGCGGAGCACTGCCTCCTACGCGGCGATTCCTGGATCTTTGGCCCCGAGGAGCCGTACGAGCGCGAAGGCGACGTTGGCTATGTCACCTTCCCATGCGGCTACACCCTGGGTGCAGATGGCGATGCCATCAACCTGTACTACGGTGCGGCTGACTCGAGCGTGGCCCTGGCAACCGGGAGCGTCGCTCAGCTCCTCCATTGGCTCGATCGACACGGCGCACCGGGTTCTCAAGGATTCTAGCGGCCGCCTCGCCGAACGCGCCGTGTTCGCCAGCCCGAAACTTGACTTATTGTCGGCTATCTCCTGAGCGCGCTACCGATAGCGTTTGTTGATCGGAGAGAGGCGCCGTCACGAACAAGCGGCGGCATGACCTCGCCAGCCATCGTGCCCATCGCGCGGAGCGGATCGTGCGCGCGCTATCGGTTGCGATACCGGTGTTTGCGTACATCTGCCGGTACAGCTTCGAAATCAGCACGAACGCAAGCCTCGACCGAAGCGACCGGAGAAAGCGCGCGCGCCGCCAAATCACGGGAAGGGAGTAGAAGCGGTCCCAGGTCTCCTGCGTGCCCCGACGGATCTCGTCCGCGGACATCCCCGGGTGGGGCAGATACACCTTCGGCCGCTGGTCGGGCGGCACGAGCCAATAGCGCGTCAGCGGCACGCCATCGATCTCCGGCGCTTCTGATCCGAGCTCTTTTTCCCATCTGGCGAAGTCCACCGTGCCCGGGAACGGCGTCAGCATGACGAACTGCGCGAAGCTGAGATCGGCTTGTTGCGCGAGATCCGCCGTGGCTCGAAAGGTCTCAGGTGTGTCGGTCGGCAGCCCGAAGATGAACGAGCCAAGCAGGTGAATGCCGTGCTGGCGAAAGGCCTGCAAGCGGGTCACGAGCGCGTCGCCGGCGTCATTGAAATTCTTGAAGACGGCCTTGAGCCCTTCGGCAGTCACCGATTCGACGCCGACGAGCGCGCCACGGATGTGCGCCTTGCGCATCGCGTCCAGGAACTCCGGATCCTCGGCCGCTTCCATGGTGATCTGAGTATAGAACTTGAGATCGTCCGGCAGCCGGGCGAGCTCGGCCATCAGCTCGAACCGCTCGGCGCGAAGAGCGCTGAGCTCGTCCAAGCGGTGACGGTCGCTGCGCCGTCCCGCCTGTCGCAGATCCTCGAGCGTCACGGGATAGAAGTTGTCGTCGGCGAGTAAAATGAACCGGAACCCAAGTCGGCGCAGCTCCATCACTTCCTGGGCCACTGCGCTCGCCACTCGCTGCCGAGGTTGCTGGCCGTCTGTTCTCCACACCGAGCAGAACGAACAGTGCTTCGGACAGCCGCGCACCGTCTGGACCGACCCCCACATATAGCGATCGCGCGGCAGAAGGTCCCATCGCGCAGCCCGGAACGTCGCGCCGTCGACCCGCCCACCTTCATATACGGGCTTGACCCGGCCTGCGGCGCAATCCTCGAGCACCTCGGCCCAGATCATGTCGCCGTCGCCTCGCACGACACCATGCGCACCACCGCGCTGATGCGCTTCATCGGGAAACAAGGTGGCATGGATCCCGCCAAACACGACGTACGCGCCGCGCTCACGCGCGAGGCGTCCAAGCTCATAGCCGCGGAAGGCGTTGCTCGTGTGAATGCCAATGCCGACCACATCGCCGGGCCGCAGCACAGCCGGGTCGAGCTGTTCCAATGTCTCGTCGATGACGATGGGATCGCCGTGGGCGGAAGGTGTGGCGGCCGCCAGCACATACAGCCAGCGAGGCGTGATCACAGCGGTGCCGAACGACACATCACTCGGGTTGATCAGGTACACAGCCATGTGCAATATTCTGCCGATATCACTGTTACCGTCCCATTACGGATCTCCCATCACTGGCAAATGCAACTTGAATTCCAGCATTGGCGGGCGCCTTGGGTGGGAGCCCTAAAACGCTGACTGCCGCCATTTCAGGCAGTCAAGCAGGTTTTCAGCGCGCCCGCTGTTCTAAACTGCACATCTTGAGGGCCAGCTCTGCACTTCACCTGTACGAGCCGCCGCACGACAGCCGTTCCCTGTGGCTCCTGGCGTTCGGTCGTGGGATGATCTAGTTCAGATGCCGCGAAAACCGCCTCCCGCCAGCGTGACAGCCGCCTTGGTCGATGTGAAGGCGTTCCTCAAGTCGGCCGGCGTGTCCTCCCGCATCGTTCGGTTTGCGACCGGCGCCGGCGTGTTCGTCCAGGGTGCACAGGCGAACACCCTCTTTTACATCCAGGATGGCGGCGTGAAGCTGTCGGTGTTGTCCTCGGCGGGAAAGGAGGCCGTCGTCGCCATGCTCGGGCCCGGCGACTTCTTCGGTGAGGGGTGCCTGGCGGGGCAGCCGCTGCGCATGGGAAGCGCCACGGCCGTCGTGCCGACGGCTGTCCTCCGGATCCATAAACGCGACATGCTTCGGATGCTGCACGACCACTCCGAGTTCTCCGACCGATTCATCGCCCACATGCTGGCGCGCAACATTCGAATCGAAGAGGACCTCGTCGATCAGCTCTTCAACTCGAGCGAGAAGCGGCTCGCCCGCACGCTGCTGCTCCTCGCACGATACGGGAGGGAAGAGACGACCCAGCGGGCGCTGCCCAAGCTGTCACAGGAGACTCTCGCCGAGATGGTGGGAACGACGCGGTCGCGTGTGAACTTCTTCATGAACAAGTTCCGCAAGCTCGGCCTCATCGAGTACAACGGGAAGCTCAAGGTGAACGGCTCCCTACTGAGTATCGTTCTTCACGACTGAGCCAGCATTTCAGCGGCTCGAACGCGCGCCGCATGTGACCCGAGCTGTGCAATAGAAGACAGCGCATCTCACGTGATAGCTCTACACTCGGATCATGCAGCTCGAACCAGCACCACATCAATCTGCCGCCGAGTCATCCCGACCCACGCGATCGTGACGCGCGAAGGGGCGAACGTGTTGCGCGTTTCGGAACCGTCTGCCCAATCGGCTTCGTGGAAGCGCCCACCGCCGGCTTCGCGCCTGCAGCGGCTCCTGCCCGCACCGTCCGTTTCCGGCGAACAGGTGACGCCTCCGCGGGCTCGGATTGAGCTATGTCGATGCCGAAGATCTCTGCTAGATCACCGGCCTCGAGGACCTTCGCCGCCGCTGGTCTCTTGCTGCTGGGTTGCAAGCCGGTGCCCGCCTTGGCGATGAGATCCTGCTGGTCCACACCCCTGAGCAGGAACAGCAGCTCAGGCCGTTCGTCGAGCCGCGCGCCGATGCCGTACAGCACCGCCGCGACGTGCTTGCACATCCGTGCCCAGTCTGGGCAACTGCAACGAAACGAGATCTCTCTCGGCGCCGGGAAGAGCCCCTTCTTCGGCTCACAGATCCGAGCCATGACGCTGGTGGACAACCGTCCCTGGAGCAGCTCGACGACCGAGTCGATGGCGCCCGTGCAGTCGCGGCAGATGCCGCGCCACTGCAGCTTCGGCAGCGCGGCCACGCCTATCCGAACCCGATAGAGGTCGGATCCGCTGACCAGTGAAGTCACATCGCCCGGCGAGATCTGCAGATCGATGACGGAACCGTTGCGGACGTACGTCCGCCCGCGTGGCAGCCGGTTCTGGAAATCACTGTAGCGCTCCAGATTCTCGCACCACGCCTTGCCCCAGAACGTGCTCGTGATCTTTCGGCCATCGATGAGGACCGGTGCGGCCTCGTGCCCCTTCTGTTTGAGCCCCGCCAACACCCGCGCCGCTCGACGGCGGCGCGTGGCGACAGGCACATAGGGTCTCCAGCCGTCGTAGTCCATCGTCATTCCTGCGATGCGGCGTGTAGATCGAGTGTCACGAGCTTCAGCAGCGCCTCGTCATCCATCTCGGTAAGCAGCACGTCGGCGCCGCCCTCGAGCAGATCCTGGGAGAGCTGCCGCTTCGACTCGATCAACTCGTCGATCTTCTCCTCAACCGTTCCGCGGCACAAGAACTTGTGCACGAGCACGTTCTTGGTCTGCCCGATGCGGAACGCGCGGTCGGTTGCCTGGTTCTCGACAGCCGGATTCCACCAGCGGTCGAAGTGAACGACGTGCGACGCCGCCGTGAGATTGAGGCCCGAGCCGCCGGCCTTGAGCGACAAGACGAAGAAGGGCACGCGCTCGTCCTCCTGAAACTGCTGGACGAGCGCCTGGCGCTTCTTCACGCTGGTCTCGCCGTGCAGCACGAGCCCGGGCCGGCCGAATACCGAGCCGAGAAAGGCCGCCAAGGGAGCGGTGACCTCGCGGAACTGGGTGAAGACGAGCACCTTCTCCTGCTTTGCGACGATGACTTCGGCGATCTCACGTAAGCGTGACAGCTTTCCGCTATCAGCCTCTGCCCACCGACCGTCGCCCAACCAGTGCGATGGATGATTGCAGATCTGCTTGAAGCGCATGAGAAACGCGAGCACCACGCCCCTGCGCTTGATTCCGTCGGCCGCGGCGAGCTCCCTGGCCAGCTCTGTCACGCTTCGCTGATACAGGGCGGCCTGCGCGCGGCTGAGCGAGCAGAACGCCTTCACTTCGGTCTTGTCCGGCAGGTCGGCAATGATCGACCTGTCCGTCTTGAGTCGCCGGAGGACGTACGGTCGGACGAGATCACGCAGCGGCCCATAGCTGCTCTGCGACCCTGCGGCAAGGCGTTTGGTGAACCGGCCGAACTCCTTGCTGGTGCCCAGCAAGCCGGGGTTGATGAAGTCGAAGATGGACCAGACGTCCCCGACCCGATTCTCCACGGGCGTGCCCGTGAGCGCGATCCGCGCCCGCGCGTCGAGCTGCTTGACCGTTCGCGTCTGCCTTGCGCCAGGACTTTTGATGGCCTGGGCTTCATCGAGCACGGCCAGCTCCCAAGGGATCTCGAGGAGCGCGGGCGTACGGACGAGTGTGCCGTAGCTCGTGATCACGAGATCGACATCCGCCAGCCGGCCCGAGTCGAGCGTTCGCAGATCGGCGCTCGGTAGCACCGACGGGTGTGCGACGAGCGTCCGCAGGGAGGGCGTGAACCGAGCCGCTTCCGACTCCCAGTTGGCGAGGAGCGACGCCGGCGCGACGATCAGGCTCGCTCGCCGGCGGCGCGCGCCGCGATCCGGCGAGCCGTCCTGACTGCGCAGCACCAACAACAGCGCCAACACCTGCATCGTCTTTCCCAGCCCCATGTCGTCGGCGAGACAGGCGCCGAGGCCGAGCCCCGACAACAGGTGCAGCCAGCGCACGCCGGCCTGTTGATATGGACGCAGCTCGGTCTTCAGCGCGTCTCCCGGGTCGACGCGTGCGAGCCCGTCCGGCCGGCGCAGTCCCTCGAGCGTCGTTGCCAGCCAGGGACCGGCGGCGACACGGGACCAGTCTGGAGCGGCAGCATCCAGCCGCTCGTCGCCGGAGAACCTCGCGCCGGCGACGAGGCGCATCGCTTCCGCAAACCCGAGACCTCTCTCTTCGGCAACCTTTTCGACCGCGCGGAGCTCATCGAGCATGCGGCCAAGCGTGGCGCGATCCACCTGGACCCAGCGGCCGCGGACGAGGTGCAAGCCATCGGAGCCTGCGAGCAGTTGCTCGACCTCCACCGGAGTCAGCGATTCGCCGTCGAGCGTCACCTCCATGCGAAAGTCGAGAAGCGCCTCCGTGCCCAGACCAGAGGGCGGTTTGCTGCCGACGACGGCGCTCACGCGAGGATGGGGAGGGCGATTCGCGCGCCACGTGCTGGGCACGCGCACGATGACGCCTGCTGCCTCGAGACGCGGGAGGTCGGTGAGCAGCTGATAGGCATCGGCAGGTGTCCATCGCAGCGGGTGAAAGATCTCGCCCGCGTCGACCATCGACTTCAGCCAAGCGCACTGCTCTGCCGCCCGTTGCACGGGTAAGAGCAACGAGAGCAACCGAGATCGGTTTGCCGCACCCGCGTACTCGGTGAGCGCGCGGCCGAGCGGGAGGTGTTGTGCTTTCGCGTGCGCCGAGAGCTGCGCGGTGTACGTCGCGAGAAACGCGAACGGCGCCTCCTCGTCGCGGCGGTTCTCGGCGAGATTGAAGTGTACGCGGCCAACCAGGTGCCACGCGGGGCTCTTGCGCCGCAGAAAGTCCTGGAGCGAGGTTTTCGATTCGGCGAGCTCTATCCGGAACGCCGCCCCCAGCTGGTTCCAGAGCGCTTCCAGCACGGGCCCCGTCAGGTATTCCGCGCCCATCATCGGCGGCGCGGCCACGGCCAGCATCTCGAGCTCGTCCTGTGGCGGAGGTGGAATTGGCGTGTGGCTGCGACTCTTCCCGAGATCCTGCTGCCCGCACACGGCGCTCACGTATCGTCCCGCGAGCTCGCACCAGTAGCCGAACAGGCCGGGCAGGGCTGTTCCCACCTCCCCTGCTCCGAGCTGCAGCAGTCCATGGCCGGAACCGCGCGCAAATGCCTCCTGGAGCCGATCCAACACGTCGCCCGGCAGCGGCGGCGCATCGTCTACCGGCTCGAGCAAAAGGTGGCCGAGAGGGGTCAAGATCGGTGCGATCGACGTCATGGAGCCGTCACGCGAGGGAAACGCGCCGAAGCAAATGACTGTTGCGACCGGCTCACATCGCTCCGAGGGTTGCGGTGATGCCAGCCGAATAAGCGGTCTTGTGGACGCCGGGCAGAAGATCCCGTAACCGGTCGTCGTTCATGATGACCGGAGTCTTCAGCAGATAGTTCATCTCGACAAGCTCGCGCATCATGGGGTTGAAAACGCCGGCCACTCGCAGCATCCAGTTGTTTACCACGAAGAGCTTCGGCTGGCGGCCGGCCTGCGCGAAAATCTCCTCGGCGAAGGCACGGATCGTGATCACACCCAAACCGCCGAAGTGCCACACGCTGCCCCAGGCGCGCGGCTCCCGCACGAGCTTCGTCACCACCGGCCCGACATCCGGAACGAAGACGAACTCGTGCGGCGTGTCGATGGGACCCAAGAGCGGGGCACGTCCGCCTTCCTTCGCGGCGCGGAAGGCGCTCCCCATGAGACTCTTGTCGACGTTCGGACCGTAGAAGTCCGGCAACCTGAGCACTGCACCGCGAAGCCTGCCAGCGGCATCCGCGGCCAAGAGCAAATCCTCTTGCTCCTTGCGCATCTTGCCCTTGAACGTGTGCGGCTCACGCGGATGGTCTTCGCGCACCCGCTCCGCACGAGGGCGACCATACGGATAGACGGTCCCAATCAAGAGTATGTGAGCCACGCCCACGGCGATCGCCGCGTCGATCGTCTTCTTCATGAGGATCGGGTGCAGTCGGAATTCCCAGTAAGGTACGCCCACGGCGTAGACGATCGTGTCGATTCCAGCAGCGGCCTCCTTGATGGAGGCCTCATCTTCTGGATTCCAGGTTGCGATCTCCGCCAGAGCATCGGTGCCGAACGCCCCTTCGAGCGCGGACCGTGAGCGTCCCACGACCCTGTACGGCGTTCCGTCCACGCGGAGAGCGTCGACCATGCTTCGTCCAATCGCTCCGGTGGCTCCAAACAGTGCAAGCGTTGCCATGGCCCCTACTTTATCGCGGGTGTTAACGCCGGCACAGATATCGGGGCGTTCTCGCGCATGTATGAGACCGGTTCTCGGACGCGGGATCTCCCTGGGCCACGCCCACCCAGCCACGCCCACACTGATGCCCTAACGCGTTACTTCTTGTTCTTGCCCGCCGCGTAGACGGCGAAGAAGCCGCCCTGCGGATCCTGGCACTGGGCGATCTGGTCCCCGCCGGGGACGTCCATCGGTCCATTGAGGACCTTGCCGCCCTTGCTCTTGACTCGCTCCATTGTCGCGGCGATCTCGTCGACGGTGACGTAATGCAGCCAGTGCGGCGGCATGTTCATCGCTTTGGCCATGTTCGACATGCCGCCCTTGGTGATCTTGTCGGGGTCGTTGAACATGAAGTAGATGCCCATCCCGGCACCCATGTCCATCGAGTCGGTGTGCTGCCAGCCCTGTGCTCACGTTCCTACCCGTTTACAGTGAGCTTCTGGGCCACCACCTGCTGACGTCGTGCTCGCCCATGAGCCAGTCGGCGATCTCTCGGTACTGACGGCCCGCAGCACGCCACGCGTCGAGCAGGGCAAACCACTCGTCCCGATCTCGCCCGGTCGCGCGCCGCACGGCGTCGCTTCTTGCCATGACAACCTCCTCACTGACGAGTCGTGCGTGTCAACGGCGCGCGGGCTCTGGTTGCATGTCGCGAAGCAGCGTCGGAATGAGCTCGGAGACAGTCGGATGAATCGGTACTGCACGCTGAAGCACATCGTACGGCACGCGCGCATTGATGATATCGAGCACGCCGTGGATCGCTTCATCCCCCCCGGTACCGAGGATAGCCGCACCAAGAATGCTCCTGGTCTCTGCGTCGACGACGACCTTCATGAAGCCCTGCGTCTCACCCTTCTCGATGGCCCGGCCGACACGGCTCATCGGCCGCTTGCCGATCAGGAGCGGACGGCCGCTCGCCCGCGCCTGGGCCTCTGTGACCCCGACACGCCCCAGGGGTGGATCGATGTACAGGGCATACGCCGGCACGCGCGCTCGCAGCTCGCGGCGTGCGCCGTCCAGCAAATTGGCGGCGACAATCTCGAAATCGTTGTACGCAGTGTGCGTGAAGGCACCGCGACCGTTGCAGTCGCCGAGCGCCCAGATCCCGGGGACGCTGGTGGCCAAGCTCTCGTCAACGGTGATGTAGCCGCGAGCGTCGGTGGTGACCCCTGCTCTGTCCAGCCCTAGATCGTCGGTGTTCGGAAGGCGGCCGACCGCCAGCAGCACGTGTGTTCCGATCGCTTCGGGCGACCCGTGGGTGCAGTCGACGGAGACCGCGATACCCTGATCGCGCGGCGCAAGGCCGATGCACGTGGCCTCCGTGCGGATCGCGATGCCCTCGGCTTCCAGGATGTCTCCGACTGCCAGGGAGACATCCTCGTCTTCGCGGGCTATCAATCGTGGCGCCTTCTCCACGACGGTCACCTCCGCGCCGAACCGCCTGTACATCTGCGCGAACTCGAGGCCGACGTAGCTGCCTCCGACGACCACCAGGTGCCGAGGCACATGGTCCAACATCAGGATTGAGGTGTTGGTCAGGTATGGCACCTCACCAACGCCTGGCATGTCGGGCACGACGGCACGTCCGCCGACATTGATGAAGATGCGTGGAGCGGTCAGCCGTTGCTCGCCCACACGAACGGTGTTCGGCGACTCGAAGTGCGCATGACCTTCGAGCACCGTGCAGCCAGACATCCCACGCAGCCACTTCTCAACGCCGCCGCGCGCCTTCGCCGACACGGCGTCGGCGCGGGACTTGACCTTGGCCATGTCGATCTGCGGGTCGCCGGACAGGACGACGCCATAGTCTGCGGCTCGTCGGGCGAGATGTGCCGCGTAGGCGCTTGCCACGAGGGTCTTGGTCGGCATGCAGCCGGTGTTGACGCACGTGCCGCCGAAGAGCTTGCGCTCGACGAGTGCGACCGTCATGCCGGCGCCAGTCAGCCGGCCCGCGAGCGGCGGACCGGCCTGGCCCGCACCGATAATGATGGCGTCGAAGCTCGTCACGGCAGCCCCACCATGATCAACAACATAGTTCGCATGAGTGATTCATATCATCGGCCGGCGGGACCGCTCCACTGGTCCGATGCGCCATCTCAGCGGCGGGCCTCGAGACGCCGTGAGCACGAGTCCATCCGCCTGGGGCATTTTACCCTCAGAGTCGAGTAAGGAAACGCCATGCTGCTGCAGATCATGCTGGCGTTCGGCACCGTTCTGATTCTCCCGATCTATCTCATCGTTTCGCTCTGGAACACGACCTTCTAAGTGGTCCGGAGCACAAAGTTCAATCTCAGGCCATCCAAGGAATCGGCGCGGGTCCGTCGCTACAATTGGGTATGGCCGGTCGGGAGTGCTACCACTGCAAGCAGTGGGTCGAGGAAGGCGAGGCGCACGATTGCTGGACGACCACCGAAGCGGCGCTCACGGCGGATCTGTCGGAGGACCTGCAGGATGCCTGGGAGCGGCTGCGCGAGACCGCCGCCTCTTTTGGAGAGCAGCGGATCTACGCCTCGCACAAATCGATCATGTTCTCGCGCAAGTCCTGCTACTTCTTCGTACGCCCGAAGAAAAGCTTCCTCGAGGTCTGCGTGTTCCTGGGCCGTGCGCTGAAGGCTCCGCAAGTCCGGCGCATCGATCGCGCCTCGAAGTCCAAGCTCGTTCACATCATTCGGATCCGCCACCGAGACGAGGTAGAGGCGCCAATCACAGACTGGCTGCAGGAAGCGTACGAGCTGTCGAACGTGCTGGCCACGAATGCCGACACGAAGCGCGCCGCCACGAAGCCGAAGCTTCGCCCGAAGAAAAAGAGAAGCGCGAAGGCCGCGCAGAGACCCACCACGCGAAAGGTAAAGCGGCGGTAACCGCGGAGGCGGCCCGCCGCCCGAGTGATTATGCCTCGTGGTACGCCTGCTGCAACCGCTTCAGATCGAGCTTGTCCATCTGGAGCATGGCGTTCATGACCCGCTGGGATTTCGCCGCATCCTGATCCCCCAGCATCACGCCGAGCTCGTTCGGAATGATCTGCCACGACAGTCCGAACTTGTCCTTCAGCCAGCCGCATCGACTGGGCGCGCCGCCATCGGCGGTGAGCTTCGTCCAGAGCTCGTCTATTTCCTCCTGGGTCTCGCAACCCACGAAGAACGAGATCGCCTCGGTGAACTTGAAGTGCGGACCGGCGTTGAGGGCCATGAACTTCTGGCCCTCGAGCTCGAACTGCACGGACATCACCTTCCCGTCCGCCCGATTGACCGAGATGACCTTCGAGCGCTCGAAAATCGAGGCGTAGAAGCTCATGGCCTCTTCGGCCTTGGTGTCGAACCAGAGAAATGGCGTGATTGTCGGCATCATTCTCTCCTTCGATGTGTTGTGGCGGGGTGTTTCCCCGCGTTTCGTGAGTAAGTCGGAGCCGAGCGCCGATTCTCGACATCTCCGATCAGTCCCGCCCATCGTCCAGCCCCAACGCTCGACGAAGCCGGACACGATAGCTTCGCCCAGACGTCAGCCGGACGCCGGTCTTGAGCCGCAAGACGTACTGTCCCGACGCCAGCGGCTCGATGTCCGCAATCAAGTTCAGCCGCACCATCCGTGATCGATGGATGCGCACGAAGACACGCGGATCCAGTCGGCCTTCGAGGGCGCTCATCGTCTCGCGCACCAGGTATGTCGTACCGCCGACATGCAGCTCCGCGTAGTTCGCCTGCGCCGTGATGAAGTCCACCTCGTTTACCGGCACGAAGCGGATGCGCGGTCCGGCGGGCACCGCCAGGCGGTCGGCGTACGGTCCGGGCAAGGCTTCCTGATGCGGGTGTGCCAGCGCGCCGGACAGCTCCAGCCGGCGCCGCTCGGCGAGCTGCGCGCGTGCACGATCGAGGGAGGCACGGAGGCGCTCCGCGCTGATGGGCTTGAGCAGGTAGTCGAATGCCTGTGCGTCGAACGCACGCACGGCGTGCTCCGAATACGCCGTGACGAGGATCGGGAGGGGACGCAGATCGGACGGCATCCGCTGCAGAACCGAGAAGCCGTCGCCCTCCGGCATCTGGATGTCGAGCAACAAGATATGCGGCGCTTCCCGGCAGATGGCTTGTACCGCCTCCGCGCTCGTGCGGCACTCGCCAACAATCGTCACGTCTGGCTCCGCTTCGAGGAGCCGCTTGAGCCGCGCACGCGCGAGCGGCTCATCGTCCACGATCAGCGTCCGAAGGACGGAATGCAGGGCCGATGATGGGGACATGACAATCATCCAGATAGCGGCAGCGTCACGCGCGCGACGGTGCCGCCGTCCGGCGCCGTCGTGAGCGTCAGACGGTCGCCGGGCCCGTAGAGGCACTCCAGCCGCGCCCGCGTGTTCGTCAGTCCGATGCCGGGAGGGACCGCCACCAGGCCAGAGGCGCGTCCGGCATCCCGCACTTCCAGGATGAGGTGCCCATCCGCCGAAGTCGCCGAGATACGGACCGAGCTCCGCCCGGCGCTCGGCGCCACGGCATGCTTGATTGCGTTCTCGACGATGGGCTGCAGGATCAGATGCGGCACACGGGCATCGAGCGTGGTTTCGTCGATGTCCCAGCGCAGGCGCAGGCGCTCGCCGAGCCGCGCCTGCTCGATCTCCAGATAGTGGCGCAGCACGTCGAGCTCCTCGCGCAAGCTGACATCGGTGCTGTGCGTCGTGTCGAGGCTGTGCCGAAGCACGTCGCTCAGGCGCATCAGCAGTCGATCGGCCGCCTGCGGGTCCTGGTGCACCAGCTCCGCAATCGAATTGAGGGAGTTGAAGAGGAAGTGCGGATTGAGCTGCGCGGCGAGCGCGGCCAAGCGCGCCTGCGCGAGATGTCCGGCCAGCTCCTTCGCTTGGCGCTCGCGCTGCTGTGCGCGGTCGGCAAAGAGGAGCGCGTGCGCGACACCAACGATCATCCAGGTGAAGAGCACGTTGTTCGTGACGCTGGTGGTCAGTAGCTCGCCGAACGGCGGCGTGCCGTCCGGATACCAGCGCACCCAATCGTTCAGCAGGAGGACAGCCAGCGCGCGCACGACGACCACAACCACCACGCCAAGGCCGAGCACCGTCAATGACGACCCGCACCGGCCACGCTCGAACGGGTAGCGATAGACCAGCCAGAGGATGCCCAGCGTGATGGGAATCCACAGCCACGCGCTGGCCAGGCCCATCGTCAACGCATCGTCCCAAGGCAGCACGGCGCCCGCGTGATAACGCATCGTGCGGATCTCGGCCGCCGTGGCGAAACCGCTGAGCGTCCACCAGACCGTTACCGCGAGCCACAGCTGGGAGGAGCGCTTCACGCGCCCACGATAGCGCGGGGCCACGGCGCGCGCAATTGCCGCCGCGGCGTTGGTCCCTGTGTTTCCTTCGTTCGTCCCACCGGCGCATCGGACCGATCAACGCGGCACGCGCAGCGGCGTCACATAGAAGTCGCCAGTAGCACCGACTCGCACGAAGACCAGTTGGCGTCGCTCCCACAAGACCGTCGGGTGGAACTCGCTCGCGGCGGTATTGACGCACGCCCCCAGATTCTCGGCTCGGCCGAATCGGCCGTGGGCCAGCCGACTGACGTAGAGATCGACGTCGCCGAAGCTATCAGCGCGACCAGCGCTCGCGAACAAGAGCATCCGGCCGTCTGGCGAGATCTCCGGGTTGAACTCCCAGAAGTCCGTGTTCACCCCTGGTCCAATCTTCTCGGCGGGCCGGTAGCTGCCGTCGAAGCGGACCGAGCTGCGCCAGATATCCCATTGCCCCTCGCGGTCGCTCCCGAAGTATAGATTGCCCCAGAGATCCGCGCTGGGATAGAGCTCGTTGCCCGGGCTATTGACCGCGGGGCCCAGGTTCACTGGCGGGCTCCAACCGCGATTGGTCCGATGCACGACCCACAGGTCCGTCTCGGTGCGCTGTTCGCCCTCCACTGGACGATTGGATGAGAAGTACAGCCGCCGCCCGTCGAGGGTAATGAAGGGATCGATGTCGGTATGCGCGCCCGAGAACGGTGCCACCGTGGGTGGCGTCCATCCAGACGGGCGCCAGTGCGAGGTCACAATGGTGACCTTGACGTTCGAGCCTGGGGGATAGGATTCATCACTCACCGACCAATAAGCGGTCAGGCGAGAGGGTGAAAACGTCAGCCTCCACTCCCATTGGTGATCGGTCGAGAAGTGTCCTGGACCAAACTTGCGTACTGGGGGGCATTCGTTTGCCACGGCCTCCGGAAGAGGGCCGGAGGTACTCGCCAGCGCTACAACCAGGACGACGAGCATGAGACCTTTGTGTGTCACGGGGCAGCCTCCTTCGCGCGTACCGCGCGGTGCCCCACACGATCATGCTTGTCTTCTGGGTCCCCATATAGTTTGGGATGAATCGGCGAGATCGCGGGACTAACGTCACCTGACCCGTGTCAACCCATCGCCTGGCCGCTCACCGCCACCAGGCTGTCATCGGTTCGAAGGAAGAGCCAGCCGCCGGAGATTGCGGGAGAGGCGAGGAGCCGGCCGTCGATGGGGTTGCGCGCGAGCAGGTCGGGAGTGCGTCCGGCACGCATGACGATCGTTTCTCCCGTCTCGCTCACCAGGTAGATCTTGCCGTCGCCGGCCACGGGCGACGCCGTGAAGATCCCATCGATGCGCTCCTGCCAAACCCTCTCGCCAGTCTTCGCGTCGATGCAGGTGACGACACCGACGTCACCGGCCATGTAGAGGAGCCCATCGTAGTAGACCAGCGACGCGATGTACGGCGCACCCGTTGGGACGTTCCACAAGACGTGCGACGCCGCGATGTCGCCGCGCCCACCCGTTCGTATCGCCGCGTATGGCCCGCTCCGGTATCCACGACTCGCGTAGATGACATCGTCGTGATGGACTGGCGTGGGGATGGGAAAGCGGTTGGGCTCATCCATGTGCCACAACGCCTTCCCCGTGGATGGATCGTACGCCTCGATGCCCTGGCTGCTGTTCAACACCAGCTCGTCTCCGCTGGCGCTCTCAACCAAAAGCGGCGTGCTGTACGAGAGCACTTCGCTCTCCCGCTCGACGCGCCAGCGCGTCTCGCCGGTCCGGCGGTCGAGCGCCAGGAGGTACGAGGCAGGCTCGTGGTAACACGGCAGGATCACCAGATCCTTGTATACGATGGGCGAGCTTCCATGCCCCCAGGAGATCTGAAACGCGCCGTACTCCTCGGCAAGATTGCGCTGCCACGCCCTCTTGCCCGACATGTCGACGGCGACCATCTGGCCCGTGCCGAAGATGGCATACACTCGCTCGCCGTCGGTCACGGGGCTCGCGCTCGCGAGGTTGTGCTTTTCGTGAACACCCGGCAGCTCGCCCTCGGCCGGCAGCTCGAAGGTCCACAGCAGCCCTCCGTCGCCGCGTCTGAAAGCCTCGACGAGAAATAGCACCTTCGCGTCTCGGGTCTCCTCGTCGAGGCCGAGCGCGCGCTCGCCCGCATCCTGCGCCGTGCCGCCTTGGACGAGCGTTGGGTGATTCCCCTCACGAAGCGCGCCAGCGCCAACCTGCGATGTGATGAACACCCTGTCGCCCCACACGACCGGCGTCGAGATGCCTCGGACGCGAAGCGGCGCCGTCCATGCGATGCCGCTGGTCCCGTCCCAGCGCTCCGGGAGGTTGCGCTCCGTCGATACGGCGCTGCCCGATGGCCCTCGCCACTGTGGCCAATTCTCGGCATGAGTCTGCGCGGTTGCCGCGATCACCAGCAAGCAGAGCATGAGCACTCGCATGGGCGAAGCCTCCTTCGTCAAGTGAAGCGATGCGGAAAAGGAACCGGGTACCTTTTCGACGCCGAAAAGATACCCGGTTCCTTTTTCTCAGTTACGCTTCACTCATGCGGAACGTTACGCTCGAATATAGCCACATGTGGCCAGATGCCGCAAGCCAAGACAGGACGTAGTGGGAAGTCAGCGCCTTCCACGCTGGGGAGGTACCTGCTACGATCCGTCCAGCTTCTTTCTATCGAGGAGAAAGACGACGTCACATGGGCGACGACAGGCCTGATGAGATCGTCGAGGTTCCAATCGAGGGCGTTCTCGATCTGCACGCGTTTGCGCCAAGGGACGTGGTCGCCGTCGTCGACGACTATCTCGCAGCCGCGCGGGAGAAGGGGTTGCGCGAGGTACGCCTCATCCACGGTCGTGGCATCGGCGCGCAGCGAGCAGCGGTTCATCGGCTGCTGCGGTCGCTGCCGGCGATCGAGTTCTGGGATGCGCCGGAATCGCACCTGGGCGCGACCATCGTGCGCTTCAGAGATCCCGACGACGTCGGAAGCAGGTAAACCATCGCGCGGAGCGTCCCGTCCAAGGTAGGGCCGCCTCGCCGAGGCGGCCGTGATAGCGCGCTCGGCGAGGCGGTCATGACGGCGCGCTCTGCGAGCGCGCCCTACCATCGGGAGGATCGATGCCCCGACGATTCCGTACGCTCCATCTGCTCCTTGCACTGACCGCGCTCATCCTGCTCGGTTCATTCGGCCCGCAACGCGCCGGCGCACAGGAATCTGCCGAGGCGTTAGTCGCGCGTATCGAGGCGCCACAGTCCCCCAACCGGCAGGGCTTCGATCCGCTGACGCTCACCGAGTTGATGACCCGCTTCAACGTGCCTGGCGTGAGCATCGCTGTCATCAAGGACTTCGAGATTCACTGGGCCAAGGCCTACGGCGTCGCAGACGTGAAGACCAAGGCACCTGTCGACGCGCACACCTTGTTCCAGGCCGCGTCCATCAGCAAGCCGGTCAATGCCATGGCGGTGCTCAAGGCCGTGCAAGATGGCAAGGTGTCGCTCGACGTCGATATCAACACGATCCTGAAATCCTGGAAAGTGCCGTCGAGCGAGCACACACGGAAACAGCCGGTCACGCTGCGTGCGCTGCTCAGCCACACGTCCGGCTCGGGCGATGGCTTCGGCTTCCCGGGCTACCATCCGTCGGCGCGGCGGCCGAGCGTGGCTGAGATCCTGAACGGCGACCCACCATCGAACGTCGGTCCGGTGTTGTTCGAACGACCGCCGTTCACGTACTTCAAGTACTCCGGCGGCGGCATCACGATCGTGCAGTTGGCTCTCACGGAGCTGCTGGGCAAGCCGTACCCCGAGATCATGCAGGCAAGCGTGCTCGGCCCGGTCGGCATGCGCGACTCCACGTTCGAGCAGCCGCTCTCGCCGGAGCGGGATCGCAACGCCACGCGGGCGCACGATGGCGAGGGGCGTGCCATGGACGCCAAGTGGCACGTCTACCCGGAGCTAGCCGCGGCCGGGCTCTGGACGACGGCAACGGACCTCGCGCAATTCGCGATCGAGCTGCAGCGCGCGCTGCAGGGCGACGAGAACCGCGTGCTATCGCGAGCGGTCGCGCGCCAGATGGTCACCCCGGTGGGCGTCGGCCCGTTCGCTGTCGGCTTCAATATCGAGAAGCGCGGCGAAGGCTGGTACTTCTCGCACGGCGGCGGCAACTGGGGCTTCAGGTGCCAACTGATTGCCCATGCGGTCAAGGGCTACGGCGTCGCCATCATGACCAACAGTGACAGCGGCGGCGCGCTCCTTGGCGAGCTCGAAGCGCGCGTCGCCGCCGCATACAATTGGGATTCGCTCGACAAGCCGGTGCCGCGCTAACGCGGTTTCAGGTCACGTTGTGGAGCTATCCGTACGTCAAGGATGGGAACTTTTGACGCGCTGCTCCGGCGAGAGCGCCCTTTCGAAGAAATCCGTCATGCGCTCGTAGAGGTGGCGCTCTGCGGGTCCGCGGAAACCGTGCTTCTGCTTCGGGTAGAACGCCGATTCGAACGGGATGCCCGCGTCGGTCAGCTTCGCGACGAACGCCACGCTGTTGTTTGGATGGACGTTGTCGTCCGCCAGGCCGTGCACAATCAGCAGCCGATCACGGAGCTTGTCCGCCGCAGTCAGTGGTGAGGAATCCCGATAGCCCTCCGCATTGTCTGCCGGGTGATCCATGTAGCGCTCCATCCAGATCGTGTCGTAGAACGTGAGGTCCGCCACCGGCGCGCCCGCGACTGCGGCACGCCAGACACCGGGGGCATGGGTGAGTGAGTACAACGTGTTGAAGCCGCCCCCCGACCAGCCCCAGATGCCAATCCGCTTGGCATCGACAAACGGCAGCGACGAGAGATAGTCCACGCCTGCGCGCTGGGCTGCCAGCTCCACTTCCCCGAAGCGACGATGCAAGCGGTCTTCGCCTCGTTTGCCGAAGAAGGTCGAGCCGAGGTTGTCGACGCTGAAGACGACGTAGCCGCGCTGAGCCATGAGCTTCAGCCACAGGCTGCGCGGCGAGTCCTCCCAACGATCCACGACGACCTGCGATCCCGGACCGCCGTAGTGGTACATGATCACCGGGTATCGCTCGTTTGCCTTCTGGTCTGGAGGTCGGATCATCCGTGCTGGCAGCTTGCTGCCATTCGGCCCTGGGATGGTGAGCAGCTCCCACGCCGGCAGATCCTCCGGAGCAATGGTCGCGGCCTTTGACGGAAGCTCCACCACCACCTTGCCATCAGCGTTGCGGACGACACTCTCGCCCGGGCGATTCGCATCGCTCCAGCCGTGGATCCAGTAGCCGCTGCCGCCGGGCGCCACGTCGGCGACGTTCCAACCATCCGCCGTGGTCAGGGATTCAGCCTCGCCGCCCTCGAGTGAAGTGCGGTAGACCTCTCGCCGTGCCGCGCCCAGGGGAGGAGCGCCGAAGGCGGTGAAGATGATGTCACCGCTCTTTTCGTCAGCGCTTTCGAGGGAAGCAACCGCTCCCGGGACCCGAGTGAGCTGGCGGATGAGCGCGCCATCCGGCGAATAGAGGTAGAGCTGCTTCCAGCCGCTCCGCTCTGACGGCCAGACGATGCGGCCGTCGTCAAGGATCTCGTAGTCATCCGACAGGTTCACCCAAGTCCGCTGCTCCTCGGTGATTAGCGTCTTGCAACGCCCATCCTCAGGGTCGCATTGCAGCAGCTCGAGTCGTGTCTGGTCGCGGTTCAGACGCTGGACGTAGACAGCCGATCCGTCCTCCGCCCAGTCGACCCGGGCGAGGTAGATGTCGGAGCGGGATCCCGTCTGGAGCCAGGTGGTGGCACCGCCCGCCAGGCGCAGCACGCCGACCTGCACAGTTGGATTCTTGGTGCCGGCAGTGGGATAGCGCTGCCAGGTCACGTCTGGGTATGGGGCTACCTGGTTGGCCAGCGGATAACGCCCCACGTCGGAGTCGTCGAATCGGTAGTAGGCAATACTGCCGCCTTCCGGGCTCCACCAGTAGCCCCGACCCTCACGCCCCCAGAGCTCTTCCCAGTAGACCCAGTCGGGTATGCCGTTCCGAATACGATCACCGTCGCCGTCATCGGTCAGCACACGCTCCGTGCCGCTCTCGAGATCGAGCAAGACGAGATCGAAGTCGCGTACGACGGCGACTTGCGTGCCATCCGGCGAGAAGCGGGGGTCGCTCTCGCGCTCGGCCGTCTCGGTGAGACGCCGTGCCGTGCCGGCTGCCACGTCGATCAGGTAGAGGTCGGTCTCGAGCTGCGCCAGGAGCGCCTGCCCGTCCGGTGCCCACTGGTAACCGGCCTCGCTGATCTGGGTAGGATCCGCATCACGCTCGGCCCAGGAGAAATCACCGAGGCCAAAGACCGAGCGGGCTTTGCCGGACTCGACGTCCAGCACCCAGATGGCCGAGCTGTCCCCCTCCTCCCAGACGTACGCCAACTGCGTTCCGTCTGGAGACCAGACCGGCCGTGACGCGCTCGTGGCTGCTGCTGCACCGTCGAAAATCGCGTCGAGGGTGAAGGTTGGTGGAGCGGGCTGTTCTTGCTGACGCGCCGTCCCACGAGGTGTTGCGACAAGAATGACGAATAGACAAACAGTGGCGGTGACGCCTCGAATCATCGGGCCTCCTACTGCCGCAGTAGTCTAACCCGGCACCCGTTGGCCCGCGTCACGACTCGAGGAACGACTTGAGCTCGGACAGTCGCTGCTTCCACAAGGCCTTGGTCGTTTCGGCCTCGTCTACATTGGCGAGCCGCGCATGCGCCATCGCGACCGTCGATTTGGAGCGACCCTTGCCGGCGAAGTCGACGTTCACCCTCGTCGGCCCGCCCTCCCAGTCGAAGCGCGCCGAGCGGTTCAGCTGCGAGGTTCGCAGCGACATTCTCCCCTCGGTGAGCCACTTCTTCCGCAGGCGTGTATCGACGAATGCGTCGAAGAGCCGCTCGACCGGCACCGCGACCGTCTTGCTGGTGCTGACCTCGAACGTGCCGTTGGGGCGCACGCCGTGAGGGCGGACCCCGCGCGCCTCCTGGTACTCGACAATGAGCTTCTGCGCCCACCACCGGCTGACGTCGTGCTTGCCCGTGAGCCAGTCGGCGGTCTCTCGGTACGGACGGCGCGCGGCAGGCCACTCGTCGAGCAGTGCGAACCACTCGTCCCGCCCTCGCCCGGTTGCGCGCCGGACCGCGTCGCTCCTTGCCACGACACCCTCCTCATGCGGAAGCAGGGCTTCCCGCGCCGAGCTCATTCGTGCCGCAACGCGCGGATGGGATTGATGCGCGCCGCGCGCAGCGCGGGAATCAGACCCGCCGCGGCGGCGACGACGGTCAGCCCCAGCACCGCGACGCCGATCGCCATCGGATCCGTTGGCGCGACGCCGTACAACTCGCTCTGCACGTACCGACTCAGCCACCAGACCGCCGGCAGCGCAACGCCCACGCCAATCGCAACCAGCATCATCGCTTCGCGCATGATCAGCCAAGCGGCGCGCGTCGCTCGTGCGCCGCGCGCCATGCGGATCCCAATCTCCCGAGTGCGTCGCGTTACACTGTATGCCATCACGCCGTACAACCCCACCACGGCGAGCAGCGTCGCCGACAGGCCGAAGACAGTCGACAGCCCTGTCACCAGCCGCTGGTTCACCAACGAGCGCTTGAGGTCATTGTCCACGGTGCGCATGGCCAGCGGTGGCACGTTCGGATCGATTTCCTGCATCACGCGGCGCATCGCCGCGAGCATCGATCCCGGATCCTGCGCCGTGCGTACGTAGAACCAGGCGGTGCGTGGGTGACGGCTCTCGAGGAATGGAAAGTACAGTTGCCCCTGCCGCTCTTCGGCTGGGCTCGCGTACGTGGAGTCCTTGACGACGCCGACGATTTCAATCGGCGTCGGCGTACCAGGATCTGCGCCGAACCCGATGTGGCGGCCAATCGGATTGCCCTGAATGTATTGCTTGACGAACGACTCGCTGGCAATGACGACGCGGTACTCCTCTTGCTCGGCCGTCTCGCCAGCGGGCTCGGCGACACGAAAGTCCCCTTCGTTGAAGTCTCGGCCCATGAGCAGCGGGATGCCCATGGCCTCGAAATATCCGGGGCTGACGGCGTTGCAGCGGGAGCCGATGCCTTGGTCCTCCGTGGCTTGGTAGCCTTCCACGGCAATGCTGCTGCCCCACCAGCCGTTTCGGAGGAGCGCGACTTGCGCGAAACCGGCGGCGCTCACACCCGGGGTGGCGCGCACCTTCGCGAGCAGCTCTATCGCATAATGTTTGACGCGCGTGTCCTCATAGCCGGCCAGTCTCGGGTTGGCGCCAAACGTCAAGAGCCGACCCGTCTCGAATCCGAGGTCGAGCGTCATCAGCCCGTTCAAGCTGCGAATGAAGAGCCCCGCGCCGATGAGCAACAAGAGAGACAACGCGACCTGTGAGGCAACGAGAGCTTTCCGCAAGCGGACGTGTCCCCCACCCAGCACGCTGCCTGCCTGATCCTTCAGCGTCGGCGCGAGCGCCGGCGTCGTGGCTTGGAACGCCGGAACGAGACCGAAGAGCAGGCCGGTCAGCACCGTCACCGTGCCTGTGAAGCTCAGGACGCGCAGGTCTGGGCTCGCCTTGATGAGCGTGACGCTCTCCGGATTCACGAAGAATCCAATCGCCAGCTGCACGCCGACAGTCGCCAGCAACAGACCGGCCAACCCACCCGCGATGGCGAGCATCAGGCTCTCGACGAGCAACTGGCGGACAATGCACCCACGCGTCGCGCCCAGCGAGAGGCGAATGGCGACTTCGCGCTGCCGCGAGGCGCCGCGCGCGAGCAGCAAGTTGGCAACGTTGGCGCAGGCGATCAGCAGCACGCCACACACGATAGCCATCAGAATCCAGAGCGGCCGCTGCATCTCGCGGCGCACGGGCGTATGGCCTCCCGGCGACAAGGTCACCGCGATGTGGTTGTCGTTCACGAACCGCCGCTTGGTCGTATCCGTTGCCCGCGCGAACCGCTCGTCGTTCACCTCGGTCTGGAGAATGGAACGATAGAACGGCGCGAGGCTGGCCCTCGCCTGCTCCGGCGTCACGCCACGCTTCAGCCGCGCAAAGACGTTCAACCAGCGCAGCCCGCGATCCTCGAGACGAGACGGCCCAACGTCTGCAAACATCTCGGCCGTCATCGTCACCGGAACGAACACTTGCGTCCCGGCGGCGATGTTCATGCCATTGAAGCCCGGCTCGACCACGCCGATGATCGTCATCGGGTGGTTGCTGATGGTGAGCGTGCGCCCGACGATATACGGGTCGGCGCCGAAGCGTCGCTGCCAATAGGCATGGCTGATGACGACGACGGCGTGGCCGCCGGGCACGCGGTCGTCATCGGGACCAATCACTCGTCCGCGGATCGCTCCGACGCCGAGCGTCGAGAAGTAGGTGCCGGTAACCAGCTCACCCGGCGTCATCTCCGCCCGCTCGCCGGCGCTCACTGCCGCATTAAACGGACACAGACCGAAGATGCCGGAGAACACCTGGTTGTGATTCCGAAAGTCGAGGTACAGAGGATAGGAGAGCTCGCGCCCGCTGCCCATCGTGCTGCCGTAGTAGTACCCCTCGCCGTGGACACGAACGATCCGGTCGGGGGCGTCCACCGGCAGCTTTCGCAGCAGCACCTGGTCGAGCAGCGTGAACACGGCGGTGTTCGCGCCAATGCCCAGCGCGATCGAGAGCACGGCCACCGCCGTGACGATAGGTGCCTTGCGCAGCGTACGCACCGCATACTGGAGGTCGCGACCCCATCCTGTCCAGGCGTGGCGCCGTTCGATGGTCCGCTCGCGCGACTGCCCCAACGCCTGACACAGGCGCCCCATTTCTGCCACCTCGCCGAACTGGCGCAGCGCCTCGGCGCGCGCCGCTTCTGGAGTCAGACCGCTGTCGATGAGGTCTCGGGTCTTTTCGTCGAGATGGAACCGCAGCTCTTCGTCGACGTCGCTCGCCACGTCGGCACCAAAGAAGCGCGCGTACCGTCGCCATGCGGGCTTCTCCCCCATCACACCCTCCTCAGCCCAGGGCCGGTCGTGGCCGACAGGATGCGGGAGACCGCGAGCGTATAGCGCTTCCAGGTGGCCGACTCCTGCCTGAGATGACGCCGGCCTTCCGCCGTGAGCGTGTAATACTTCGCGCGCCGGTTGTTCTCGCTCACGCGCCACTCGGCTCGGACCCAGCCCTTCGCCTCCATCCGGTAGAGCGCCGGATAGAGCGCACCCTCCTCGACGAGGAGCTCCTCCCTGGTCTGATCGCGAATCCACTGCGACACGGCATAGCCATGTTGGGGTCCCCACGACAAGGCTCTGAGGATCAGCACGTCGAGTGTGCCGCGGACAACGTCGAGACTGGATTTCTTCATTGATTCTTACCTTAAGGTTCTTAAGGTAAGAATATCACACGCCCTGTCTGTCAGGAGACATCGGCGCTCATGTCACATCCCACAACTGGTAGAGCGATAATCCCTTCGATGGCAACAGCATCTTTCCTGCGACCGATGCTCGCGCGGTCGCCGGCACCCGTGAAGCCGTGCCTCGAGCGGACGGGCGCAGTGCTGACGAGTGTGGTCGAAGGCGCGTTCGACTCGGCCTCCCGGATGCGCGGTTTCCTGGATGAGCAGGGGGGTACGCCCTGCGCCGCTTGACGATCGCATCGCTTCGATAAGCGCGGCTAATCGCGCCGGAGCGCCACGACGGGATCGATTCGTGCGGCACGCCGAGCGGGGAGATAACAGGCCATCGCTGCGGTCAAGATCAGCGCGGCGGAGACGGTGCCAAGCGCGACAGGATCCAGCGGGGCGACCCCGAACAGGAAGCTTCGAATCGCCGTGGCCGCGGTCCACGCGAGCACCAGGCCGACCAGGAGACCGGCAACAACAGGGCGGAGACCTTGCGCCAGGACCGACCTCAAGAGATCTGATCGCTGCGCTCCCAAGGCGAGACGCACACCGATCTCCTGGGTTTGACGCGCGACCGCGTAGCTCGTGACACCGTACACACCAACCAGCGCGAGACCGAGCGCAAGCAGGGCGAAGAGTAGCACCAGAGCCGTCTGGAACCGGCGCGGCGCCACCGACTCGGACACGATCTCACGCATGGTCCTCATCGTCTCGACCGGGATGCTGTTATCGCGCTTCCATATCTGCGCGCGGACGGCGGCCGCGAGTGTTTCCGGTTCTTGGGTGGTGCGAATCACCACTGTCATTGCAGCCATCCGAGCACGCGTATACGGCACGTAGAGCGCTGGTACGGGATCGCGATCGAGGGCAGCCGCTCGAACGTCGCCAACGACGCCGACGATCGTGGTGGGATCGTCGGTGACCTCACCTATCTTGATGCGACGGCCGACGACGCTCGAGAGCTGAGTGTCCGGCCAGAGATGCGTTGCGAGCCTCTCGCTCACGACGACATTAGACGCCGGCTCCTCCGCTTCGAGAAATCGGCCGGCCGCGAGCGGAATGCCCATCGCCGCGAAGTATCCCGGCGTTACGGCGCGGTATGGCGCAACCGGCCGATCGAGCCGGACTTTGGTGTCAGCTTCCAAGAAGATCGGTGTGGTATTGCCTTCGGACTCCGACGTCAATGGCAGGATGCTGATCGCCCCTGCCGACGCCACGCCGGGCAGCCCCCGTACGTTGTCGAGCAGATCTCGATAGAAGGCAACGCGCTGACTCCCTTGGTATCGCTCCCCTGATAGCGCGAGATCGACCGAGAGCACGCGCTCGACCTCGAATCCCTTGTCCACACGCATGAGATTCACGAAGCCGCGAAGCAGCAGCCCTGCGACCACGAGGAGCGCCGTGCACAGTGCAACCTCGGACGTGACGAGCGCTCGCCGGACGTCGCCGGATCCTTTGCCCGTCGTCATGCCGCGACCGCCATCCTTCAGGTTGCCGTGGAGATGACCACGAGCTATCTCGGTCGCAGGCACGAGACCAACGGCCAGCCCCGCTCCAAGAACGATGGTCATGGCGAAGAGGAACACGGGACCGTTGAGCCACATGGCTTGGCCAGCCGGAAAATCGGATGGGCCAAGCGCGATCAGCACGCGCGTGCCCCAGGCCGCAACGGGAATGCCGGCTGCACCGCCCAGCACTGCCACAACCACGCTTTCAGTGATCAACTGTCGAACGAGCCGGCTCCGAGGCGCCCCCAACGCCGCGCGCGTCGCCAATTCTCGTGAGCGGCTGTTCAGACGGGCGAGGAGCAGGTTCACGAGATTGACGCAGCCGATGACGAGCAGCAATCCAACGGCGCCCATCAGCATCACGAGGCTCTGATGCACGCTGCCAAAATAGACGTCGCGCAGCGGTGTGATCAGCGTGCGAAGCTCCACCTCGTCAAAGGCCGACAACTTTGCGCGCATTCGCTCCACGATGCTCTGCGCAATCACATCGAGATTCGCCTGAGCAACCTGAGGTGGCGTTCCAGGCTTCAGGCGCCCCACCACTCCCCAACTGAAATTGTTCAACTCCTCCAGGCTCAGCTCATACTGATTGAACGCCGCGGGCTTCCACACATCGATGCGCGGGCCGAGCTCGACGTGGCTGTGAAGCTGCTTCCCGGTCGGAAATAGGAATCCAGCCGGCATAACGCCGATGACGATGTGTGGCTGTCCGTCGAGCGAGAGCGTGCGGTTGATGATGCTCGGATCCGCTCCAAAGCGCCTGCGCCAGAGATCGTGGCTGATGACGACGACCCGCTCGTGCCCCTCCACATCCTCCTCGCGCAGAAACGTACGTCCGAGCTGCGGCTGCACCCCGAGCAGTGGAAACAGGTTCGCCGAGACGCGCGCGCCGTACAATCGCTCCGGCTCGCCTCGACCTGTCAGGGTGAAGTTTCGCTCGCGAATTGCCGCCATGTCGGCGAAAACGCGATTCGACCGGCGGAATTCTTCGAAGTCCACAGGGCGGATGGCCAGGCTCGGGAACCTCGATTGGAGCTGCGGGACGTACACCGAGATCGCAACGAGCTCGTCGGGATTCGTATACGGCAGCGGCTTGAAAAGCGCCGCGTAGACGACACTGAAGATTGCCGTGTTCGCGCCAATGCCCAAGGCCAGCGTGCAAACCGCCGCGAACGCAAAGCTCGGGCTCTTGCGCAGGCCGCGAAGCGCGAACCGGACGTCCTGCGCGAGCGAATCGAGCCACGGGAGCAGCTTGATATCGCGGCTCTCCTCGCGCAGGCGCAGCGGGCGGCCGAGCTGCCGGAGCGCGAGTGCCTCCGCCGCCTTCCGCGGCAGGCCGTCGCGCATGAGCGCTTCGGTCCGCTCCTCGACGTGAAACTGAAGCTCCTCGTCCAGCTCGGGATCCACCCGCGATGTCCGAAACACGTTGACGACCCGCGAGATCCAGGACATGGCGAACCTCTTTCAACGCATGCCGAACGTCAGATGGCAGGACTCCTACGCATGCTTCAGGATGTGGCCCACGGCGCTGGTGACGGCTTGCCAGCGGACTTCTTCCGCTGCGAGCTGCCGGCGCCCGCGCGGTGTAATCTCATAAAGGCGCGCGCGGCGGTTCCGCTCGGTGACGCGCCATCGGGCCTTGACCCATCCCGCCTCTTCCATGCGGTGGAGCGCCGGGTACAGCGAACCCTCCTCCACGCGTAGGACATCAGAAGACATGCCTTCGACGTGCGTCGTGATCGCATAGCCGTGCAGCGGCCCGCGCCGAGCGAGAATCTTCAGCACCAGCAGAGGGAGCGTGCCATGGAGCGAGTCGTATCGAGGCATATGTAGATAACTTAGTGAACGACTCAATCATATCCACAAGGTGGGTCATGTCAACCCTGGACGATATCCCGCGCTGCACGCCCGACCTAAAGGTCGGGCGTGCGCGGCAGAGCAAATGTAGAATTGTCCGGCCATGGGCATTCGGGATGTCGAGAACACGCGGCGTGCTCCGACTTACCCATGAAGCCCGCCGAAGCGGGGGCAGCCGCGAAGACGGGCGTGTCTCGCCGAAGCGGCGCAGCCGCGGAGGCGGACGAACATTGAGAGGAGCAAACGACATGAAGTTCATGCTGATGATGCACGCCCCGCGTGGCGAGGGAGACTGGGCCGTTTCCAAGTGGCCCGCCGAGGATCTCGAGGCCCACATTGCCTTCATGCGGCGCTTGAACAAGGAGCTCACGGATGCGGGCGAGCTCGCGGGCGCCGAAGGGCTGGCCGGGCCGGCGCAGGCCAAGATTGTGCGCGCCGGCAAAGGAGGTGCGCCCGAAGTGACCGATGGCCCCTTCCCGGAAGCCAAAGAGTTCCTAGCCGGCTACTGGATCGTCGACTGCGAGAGCGAGGAGCGTGCCTACCACATCGCGGCTCGTGCGTCGGCGGCGCCAGGACCAGGCGGTACGCCATTGAAGATCCCAATCGAGGTGCGCGAGGTGATGAGCGCACCGGCTGCTGAAATGTGACGGCCGCTTCCTTGAACTTGACCGGCGAGAACCTGCTGCGCGAGCTTGCGCCGCAGGTTCTCGGCGCCGTGATCAGGCGCTTCGGCGACTTCTCCGCCGCGGAGGACGCTGTTCAGGAGGCGCTCCTCGCGGCGGCCATGCAATGGCCCGAGGAGGGGGTGCCCGACAACCCGCGCGGCTGGCTGATCCATGTCGCCGCCCGGCGTATGACCGATCACATCCGCGCCGAGCTCGCCCGCCGGCGCCGCGAAACCATCGTCATGATGCAGGCGCCGCCCGATCAGCAGGTGTCGCCCGCACCAGACAGTGGAGTAGCAACGGACCAAGACGACACGCTCATCCTGTTATTCATGTGCTGCCACCCGGCGCTCACGCGTCCTTCGGCAATTGCGCTCACGCTGCGGGCAGCCGGCGGTCTCACGACCGCAGAGATCGGCAACGCGTTTCTGGTGCCAGAGGCCACGATGGCGCAGCGGATCAGCCGTGCCAAGCAGCGCATCAAGTCCTCCGGCGTGCCGTTTCGCATGCCCAGCGACCGAGAGCGCGCGGAACGGCTCAGCGCCGTGCTGCACGTCCTCTACTTGATCTTCAACGAAGGCTACGCGAGCAGCATCGGCCCGAATCTGCAGCGCAGCGACCTCGCCAACGAAGCCATTCGCCTCACGCGAGCCGTTCACAACCTCCTGCCAGACGAAGGGGAGGTGGCAGGACTGCTGGCGCTGATGCTGCTCACCGATGCCAGGCGCGCGGCGCGGACCGATCCGGACGGCGCCTTGATCCCGCTGGACCAACAGGATCGAACGCTGTGGGATCGGAACGCGATCTCGGAAGGCATTGAGCTCATCAGCGCCACGCTCTCCAAGGGATCGATTGGCGCGTATCAGCTCCAGGCTGCGATTGCGGCCGTCCACGATGAAGCGGCGCGAGCCGAGGACACCGACTGGCCGCAGATCCTTGCGTTGTATGGCTTGCTCAAACGCATGTCCGACAACCCGATGGTGGCGCTCAATCACGCTATCGCCGCGGCCATGGTGCACGGCCCGCCGGCTGGCTTGGAGCTGTTGAAGGCGCTCGACACCGATGGTCGCTTGGCCGGCCACTATCGCCTCGACGCCGTTCGGGCCCATCTGCTCGAGATGGCTGGAGACCGCGAGGCGGCCATTGCGCATTACCGGGGGGCGGCGCAAGAGACGAAGAGCATTCCGGAGCGCGACTATCTCATGACGAAAGCCGCCCGACTCGCCGCTAGCCCCCCTTGACCCCTACGCCTAGACTGCCAGCCCCGGATCGCCCTCGACGACGCGCTGCTCGAGGCGAGGCCGTTCTCCGCTTCGCCAAAGCGCGACGCGGTGTGCCACGCGATAACGGACCGGCCCGCCGTCCACGCCGGAGCTGCGCTCCAACGGCCGTGGGATGCACACGAACTCGCATTCCATCGAGTCAGCGGCGAGCCGCACGTCCGCGTACCCGTGACCGCCCATGTCGACAAACGCCACGTGCGGTGACAGGTCGGCGTTCGACGCGCGACGTGCGCGCTCGAGGTCCCCGGTCCGCTGATACTCGAGGCATGCGCCGACGCCGTGGTGCAGCAGGAGGTTCACGGCAGGCTGCACCTTCCCGTCAACCTCTGCTAGGTACAGTGGCCGCAGCGGATGGTCCTTTGGAAAGCGGTGCTCGAAGGCTTCCACGAGGCCGGCCGCTGAGACCGAACCGGTGATGAACGCTACCCCGACCGGCTCGAACGCCGAGGGCGGGAGTCCTGCGGCGGCCAGGCCCGCCCAGAAGCTGTGCCGGTCGCCCGAGACCGTGACGAAGCCTGTGATATCCGCGTCGCGCACGGCGTCGTAGATCTCGGCACGCTCCGTGTAGGCGGTGCCCCAATCGCCCCCGCCACCGAAGCAGGCGTACCCAGCGCCCGGCCACGGGGCGGCCAGCCCCACAGGTAGGTTCTGCGGGTCGGCGCGCCAATCGAGTGTGCCGAGCGAGTTGCCCCACACCTTCCAGGTGGCGCCCGATGCGCGCAGGCGCTGCAGGAACCACGCCTTCTGCTTCGCGCCCAGGATCGTTTGTGGCGACTCATCCTTCCGGAAGTTGGGCACCTCCTGGCCGTTGTCGCGAATGGTGTCCGGTGGGCGGCCCCCTGCATACGTCCGTCCGGCGTCGAGGATCTCCAGAACTTCCTGGGGATACAACTCCGGGAAGTCGTCGTTGGAGAGCGGCGGCGCTTCCGGCCGGCTGCTGGGCTCCTGCCCGCGATAGCTGTGCTGATCGGTGAGGAGCAGCTCGAGGTGCCGCCCCCAGCGCACCGTACGAGAGGCGGTAAGGCTCCCAATCGCGGCAAGGTTGTTGGGCTCCCGCCCCAGGCCTTCATCATCGAAGCTCTCGATCGGCGCGTCCTCGACCGGCGGCGGATCGAAGCGCTCGAGCGACGGCCCGCCCGCATGCCTCACACGCGCGGGCTGATACTCGAACCACGCTTGGTTGGCAGCCACCTTGCGCGTCTGCGCCGGGCGCACCTTGTCGTCGAAGCGTTGGAACGACTGCCATCCGAGCCAGGAGAATTCGTGGTTGTCCCAGATGGCAACGAACGGCCAGCGCGCCCGCGCGTCCTGCAGATCCGGATCCTGGAGATACGCGCGATAGAGGGCACGGTAGTCGGCCAACGTCGCAGGAATCCGAAAGGTCAATATCTGCTCGCCGTCCGGGAAGCGAACGACATCGCGCAATCGCCGATCATAGCGGCGTGCCTCCGGTTGATCTTCTGGGTACTGCACGACCTCGTAGATGAAATCGCCTAGATGCAGCACGAACCCCAGTTGGTCCTCCGGCGCGGCGCGCTCGTCCTCGAAGATCATCCGCCGGTAGGCGTTCTGCGCGCCCTCGCAGACGTTCTGACAACTCACAAAGGCGAAGCGCACGGGACGCGAGTCATCGTCGGCCGCCGCGGTCCGCGTCCGCCCGATTCGGCTACCGTTCCCCTCCTCGTCCGAGAATCGATACCAGTATGTGCGGCCGGGATGCAGGCCACCGACCAGCACGCGGCAGGTATGATCGGCAACGGCAAGGGCACGGGTTGCTGCTGTCGTGATGACGCGGTCGAAGGCAGGATCCTCGGCAACCTGCACTGTCAGCGAGACGGCTGGCGTGGATCCGGCCGCGGATACGCGCGTCCACAGCAGCGCGCTCGTCGTGCCAGGATCGCCAGAGGCGACGCCCTGTGCGAACAACTCACGTCGCTCGACCCACCGCGCACGCGAGCAGCCGGGCGGGCCTGCCCAGGCGATTGTCGCTCCCATGGCTGCCGCAGCCCGGATGAATTCCCTTCGCGTCTGATGAGCCATGCATTTATCTCCCGTCCGCACCGGTAGGGCGCGTTCGCCGAACGCGCCGTCACGAACGCCTCGGCGAGGCGTCCCTACCCCGCCTGCGCGCGCCATCGCGACACGTTCCGTATCCACAATGGTAGGGCGCGCTCGCCGAGCGCGCCGTCACGGACTCTCGGCGGGGCGTCCCTACCCAGGAATTCTGTGCTATTCCAGCCCGTCCGTGCGGCCGCGCCCAATCAACGTTTCGATTCATGGATTCGTCCAAGCTCGGTGACGCATGTCATATCGTCATGGCTCAGCTCACCTTGGGTCGGCTTGGAGCTTTCACAAAAAGATGACTCTTTGGCACAAGCTTTGCCCGATAGAGGTCGAAGCCTGCCGACTGCCCCCAATTGGGAACACCCGGGGGCTTGATGGACGAGGACGGAGCCATGCGATCCAGCCCATTCATTGCCGTGCGGTCGGTCGTCATCGTCATCTTGGTTGCCGCAGCGTGCGTCCTCGCGGCCTGCGCGACACGCACTGCGAAGGTCGGTCCGGCGGGCCCCGCCGTTGAGCGACAAAGCGGTATCGCCTCGTTCTACGCCAAGGATTTCCATGGCCGAACGACAGCAAGTGGCGCGCGATTCAACATGCATGCGATGACGGCGGCACATCCTGCGTACGCATTCGGGACGAAGTTGCGCGTCACGAATCTCACGAACGGCCGGAGCACTGTCGTAACAGTCAACGATCGCGGGCCGGCGGCCTGGACCAGATCTCGCGGTGTGATTATCGATCTCTCCTATGGAGCTGCGAAGAAGCTCGGCTTTGTGCGTAAGGGTCTTCAACGCGTGGCGCTGGAGGTGATCTCTTGGGGCGACGGAGGCCGGCGGCAGTAAGCACTTGACCGGCGTTGGGATCTCCGTCGTCGTCGCGTACACCGTGACACAGCGCACGAAGGAGATTGGCATCCCGCATCGCGCTCGGCGCCACTGGCGGAAACGTCTTGCGTCTCGTCATGCGGGAAGGCGTCCTGCTCACAGTCGCGGGCCTGGCGCTGGGGCTTGTCGGTGCAACGATGCTCACCGGCGTCCTGCGACATCTGCTGGTTGCGATCAGCCCCTTGGATCCGGTGAGCTTCGCAGGCGCCTTCCTGGTTCTGGCGGCGGTTGCGCTTGGCGCCTCGGCCGCCCCTGCCTGGCGCGCAGCACGGGTCGATCCCCTCATCGCGCTGCGCCGCGAGTAGCCGCCGTCGGCGCCGGCCCCTTCAGAACAGCAGCTTCACCGCAACGCGAATCGATCGCGGTGCTTCGAACGCGCCGTCCATGAGGAACCGCGCGTCGCGCACCAGTTGTTGATCTTCGATCAATTGCTGCGTGTTGACGCCGTTGTAGAAGTCAATCTCGCTGACACCAACGGCTTGGCCGGATGCGAGCTCGGTTGGGAAGCGGTTGGTCGCCGTCTTCTCATCGAAGAGGTTCTGCACGTCCATCATCAATTGCAGGCGGTTCCGCGCACCCAGCCGCAGCTCGTGCTGGAGCAACAGATTGGTCTGCGTGAACATTGGCGTCCTCCCGTCACTGTTCCTCCCGCGATAGGGCACAGGGTAGAAGCTGCTGCCGATGAAGGCAGCCTCCCTCGTGGTCGGAATACCGCTCGCAACGTATTGGTTGACCCCGACGCCAGTGCCAAACGGGAACGTGTAGATGAACTGCGTCTTGAACTGGTGCGGCCGGTCCGTGGCGAGGACGCCGAGCACCGGCTGGCCGTCCTCACCAAAGCTCATGATTGGATAGTCGAACAGGCGGCCCACATTCGGGCTCAGGCGGCCATCCTCGTCCGACTGCGAGAGCCCCGAGTAGTTGCCGTACAGCCGGCTCCACAGATAGCTGACCCTCACGCCCCAGTTGTTCGCCAGCCGACGGTTCAACGCGAGCTCGACGCTGTCATAGTCGCGCACGGCTTTCGGAAGCTGCTTGCGGAGATCGGTCCCAGCAACGAAGAAATACCGGCCCTGGCCGACGCCAGGGTTGCCGATCGTGTAGATCTCATTCGAGCTGGCGTCGAGCGTGCCGATGTCTTCCACCGCCACGTCGATCTGTTTGTGCACATAGCGCACCGTTGCCGACACGCCGGAGAACAGCTCGTGCTCGAGGCCCGCTACGGCCTCCTGCATCTTCATCGGCTTCAAGTCGGCATCGACGGTCTGGTCGGCCGGATCGTTCGACGGATGCCGGCGATCGATGGGGCCCTTGAGCAGCGTGCCCGGGCAATTCGGGATGCACCCATCACCAATCAGGTCCGGCCAGTTCGGCATGTCGAGTGTGAAGACGTAGTCGAGCCAGTGCTCGCCGCCGAAGCTGCCGCGCGGCAGCTCGTACTTCATGATGTCGTAGAAGATCCCCCAACTTCCGTAGACCTTCGTGCGGCCGTCACCGCGGAGGTCCCACGCAAAGCCGGCGCGCGGCGCGATCTTCTCGCCGAAGCCGAAGCTGATCCCGGAGAACTCGTTGAACGACGGTAGATCCTCCTTCTCGGTGCGCAGGCCGAGGTTGAGCGTGAGGCGGTTGTTGATCGTCCAGGCATCCTGGACGAAGAGGCCGATGCTGTTGCTCTCGACGTTCCCAGCGCGCAGGAAGCCGAGGTTGGGGTCGACACCGTTGCTCCGCACGCCGTAGTAGCCGAACTCGCCGCGCTGCGCGAATCCGTTGCCCTGGTACGCCTGATCCCAGAACAGGCTCACGCGGTTGCCGGTCTCGCCGAAGAACACGTCGTTGCCGATGCGGTTCACTTGAGCTCCACCCTTGAAGGCATGCTCCCCGGCGAGGTTCGCGTACCAGGTAGCATCAGCCTGGAAGTCCAGGCGATTCAAGTTGTCTCGCGTGGTCTCGGTGTTGGTCGGCAGGCTCCGGAACCCAGCGGGCCGCTGCAGGTCCGTCGCGACGCCCGCCATCCCGAGGTTGGTGGTCGATCCGAAGAGATACAGCGGCCCCTGCGGAATGTTCTCGTCCGTCCGATCTTCGAAGAAATACCCGACGCGAGCCGAGAGCAGGAGCCGAGGGCTGGCCACGTAGTCGGCGCTGCCGGAGTAGGCGTAGTTGGGAAACGTCGACTTGATGTCGTAGAGCGTGCCGGTTGGATCCGTGCCGTCGATGGCCGGAAGCAGGCCGTCACGGACGGCGCTGCTCGAGTTGAAGGACCCGCGCAGCCGAAGCTGGCTGGCAATCTGCGCGGTTACGTTGCCGCTTGCATGGTGATCGCGGATACGCCTGGCGCGCGTGACGTCTGATTGGTCCGCCGCGAGCGTCACGGTGCGATCGATCGTCAGCAGGGAGGGCTGATACCCACCGAAGAACCAGAGGCTGTCCTTGGCGAGTGGGCCGCCAATGGTGAAGCCCGGCTCCCATCGCGACGAGGTGTCCGCGGGGTAGTTGATATGCTCCGCGTTCGACGTGTCGCTCGGGTTCAGACGCAGTGTCGTGGTGCGCACGGCAGAGACGTTCCCGGTGGGATCGGTCGCGCCCGCAGTGCTTCCCGGAAAGTACGAGCCGGTGGTGAGACCCGATCCGCTGTAGTAGAAGCCCGCATCCCCGTGGAACTGGTTCGTCCCGCTCTTCGTGATCACATTGACGACACCGCCGGTAGCGCCGCCGTATTCGGCCTGGTATCCAGACGACTTCACCTGAACTTCGTCGATGAAGTCAACAACCAGCATCTTGCCCGAGGTGCCGTTGCGTACGTTGGTCGTCTCCGTGCCGTCGATGACGTAGCGATTCTCCCCCGCGCTCGCGCCGTCGATCGACAGGCCACCGAGCTTCATCTCGTCGTTGGCACCGGGAGCCTGTGTCACGAGCGTGGTGAAGTCTCGCCCTTTCGGCAAGCGCTCGATGTACTCATCACGGATGTTCGCCGACCGGGCGCTCTGACGCACGTCGATGAGCGGCACCTCGCTGGTCACCTGCACCTGCTCGGTCACGCCTTGCAGCACGAGGGCAAGGTCGGCGCGCAGAATCTGGCCCAGCGACAGGTTGATGCCAGAGACTCTCTGCGGGGCGAACCCATCGAGCGTCGCCGTCACGTCATAGGCGCCAGGACGCAGTACTGGGAAGCGATAGACGCCTGAGTCATTGGTCACGGTCGAGACCACGACGCCCGCGGCGCTCCGGGCCTCGACGGTCGCACCTGGTAGCACCGCACCCGAGGTATCGGTGACCGTTCCCTCGATGGATGCCCGTTGCTCTTGGGCAAACGCCGGAACAGCGAAGGTGAGCGTCATCAGCAAGACAACAGCACTTCTGCGCATCGGAACACCCCTCCCTCCAATGACAAGGCGCCGGTCCCTCCGCCGGCCACCCGCAACATTCAGCCGCTAGCCCGTGCTGGCCGCGCTCACTTGGTGGCGGCCACGCGCGTGATCTGTGCCGAGACCGCGAGCCAGCGGCCATCGCGTCGTGCCCAGACGTCCGTGTAGCGGGACTCTCCCGGCTCGCCATCCTCGGTCGTGTACGAGGTCCGCGCGTGAACGATCGCGACGTCGCCCATGAGGCGCACGTTGACGTCGTGGACCTCGAGATTCGAAGCCTTCATCGGCTTGGCGATCTCTTCCAGGAAATGCCTTCGATCGATCTGCGATCCGTCGCCCAGTGTGCAGAGAAAGTCGTCTGCCAGGATCTCCTCGAACCGCTTCACGTCAGAGCTCCGGACGGCCTGCACATAGTCTTCATTGAGCGTCGTCAGCGCGGCGATGTCGGATGCCTCGTCAGGGCGCGGCTGTGTCTGGTCACCCACCTGCCCGGCGTCACTGTAAGAGACGCCGGGCATTGACAGGACGCCGAACAAGAGCGTTGAGACCACGACCAGGTTGATGACTTCACGACGAGCGGTGCGATCCTGCATGCGGATGACACTACGCTCGTCGCGTGGGCTGTACTCGCCGCTTTCGGACGTGATCACCTCCGCGCATGCGGACCGGGATGGTCGGCTGCGCGCCAGAGATGCAGCGCCGCGTAACCGCGCCAGGGCCGCCACGCCTCGGCACGTGCTTCGAGTCCGCGGGTGGTCAGCGGCATGCCATTGGGAGCGGCCCTGCGACGAAGCAGGGGATCTGCAGACGGAAACGCGTCTGGCTCGCCGAGTGCGCGGAGCGCGACATACTGCGCCATCGAGGCATCGAACCCGCACAGCGATCGCAGCGCGGCACCCACCCCCTCGACGGGGCCGTCGAGGTCGAGCGCGCCTTCAGAGACGACGCGCGCGAGCACGCGCAGGGTGTTGATCCGTGTGGCCGAGAGACCAAGCCCTTCGAGGTCGGCGGCGGCGAGGGCACCCGTTGATGGGAACAGGTGCGTCAACCCGTCGCATCCATCTGCAATCGGGCGCCCGCAGCGCGCCACCACGCGCGCTGCCCGTGTCCGCGCTGCCGCAACGCTCTGGTGCTCGCCGAGCGCAGCACGCACCGCGCATTCGAAGGGATCCCAGGCACCGGGAATACGGAGCCCTGGGCTGCGCTCGACCAGCGAAGCAAGCAGTGGATCCGGAGCCAGGGCGTTGGCAATCCGCGCCGAGTCGGCGGCAAGGTCGAACGCGCGACGCACGGCCGAGGAAAGCTGGAACAGCGCCGCCGGCACGGCGCCCCTGACGCGGAGCTCCAGCGCATCCTCGTTGTCTAGAGCCCGCACGCACACGACGGCGTGTCCAGCCTCCGAAGCGACCGTGCGGGCGTAGCCGCGTGAGTCGACGCGCTCGACTCCGGGCACCGCGCGCGCGGCGAGATAGTCGCGCACCTGAATCCAGTCGTACGGCGGGCGGAACGCCAGCCTCAGAACCACTTCGTCTCGGTCGTCGGTGGCGAGCCCGCCGCGCCGGCCTCCCCGGAGCTCGCGCGGTGCGCGCCCGTAGGTCCCCTGAAAGGCGGCGTTGAAGCGCCGCAGGCTTCGGAAGCCTGCCGCCAGCGCAATCTCCGTGATCGGCAGATCGGTCTCGTCGAGGAGGCGCTTGGCGAAGTGGAGCCGGCGCGTCTGCGCAAATGTGATGGGCGACGCGCCCACGTGCTGCAAGAACAGACGATGGAGGTGACGCGACCCGATCCCCACGCGCGCCGCGAGCTCGTCCACCGAGTCGTGATCCAAGGCGCCATCGTCGATCAGCCGCAGCGCTCGGCGCACAACGGCTGATGTGCCGAGCCACGCCGGCGTGCCGGGCGCGGCTTCGGGACGACAGCGTAGGCAGGGACGAAAACCGGCGGCGGCTGCCGCGGCGGCTGTGGCGTAATAGCGTATGTGTGCCGGCTTCGGACTTCGAACGGGACAGATTGGCCTGCAGTAGATGCCGGTCGAGGTCACCGCGATGAAGAACTTCCCGTCGAAGCGCGGGTCGCGGCTCAGGCGCGCGCGGTCCAGGGACGCGCGGTCGAAGCCTGGGAGGTCGTGCATCGGGGAGACGATACGCCCTGAGCTGGCTCCCTGACTAGCCGCTTTCAGACATGGATCAGCGGCCCGGCTTCTTCGCCACGAACACTTCGTGTGAGCCAGGCTCCAGGTCCGAATGCTCGAACGGCACGGCGCGCGGCTCGAACCCCGCCGCCGACAGCAGGCGGAGCCAGTCTGCTCGGGCGAACAGACCTTCGACGTGCCGGTCGTGCTCGACGCGCATCTCGCCGTTCGGCGTGCGCAGCAGGTAAGCGTAGTCGACAACGTACGTGGTGTCGGCTGGGTCCGGATCCCACGTCCATTCGAGGTACCGAAGGCCACCTGTCTGGCTGTCGTGACCGCCGTGGTCGGTCGAAGAGCGAAAGTTCTCCCGGATGAAGTCGGGTGCAAACAGCGCAGCACCTCCTGGCCTGCAGTGGAGAAACGTCGTCTCGATTGCCATCCGCAGGTCGGATTCCTTCGTCATGTAGCAGACGGCGTCGTGGACGAAGACGGCATCGAACTGACGGCCCAGCCTCGCCGTCCGCATGTCGCCGTCGACGTGCTCGCACTCCGGGTTCAGCCCGCGGCTGACCGCCCGCATCCCGGCTGACGGCTCGACGAGCACCAGCTCGAAGCGCGTCTTCAGATGCGAGGCATTGTTGCCGCCACCACTGCCCAGCTCGAGAACGGTCTTGGGCGGCCGCTCGCACGCCGCCGCGAGCGCGTCGCCGTAGAACGTCGCTTCCTCTGCGTACTCGTCCGGCGAGGAAAGAAGCGGCCACCACGAGGCGAGCTCGTCGTACATCTTTGGCATTTCCGCATGGACGCTCGGATGGCGCAAAAGGTTCCTGTTTCCCATTCGACTCGTCTGACGGCCCACCTTCGGCGAGCCGTCAGCCTCGCTCATGGCAAGCCGCAGACGAGTCGAATGCCCTGAGCGAGCGAAGCGAGTCGAAGGGCCGTCTCCGTTTCCCTTCCCCTAGAAGCGTACCATCTGGTATCGTGGCGGTGAGCGAGATATGGGCGCGACCGGACCCGAGTTCACGAAGGTCGTCGACGAAGCGAAGAAGGCATTCGAAGCGGATGACGCAGATCGTGTCCGCGCGATTGTCGAGCGCCATCCCGATCTCAAGGCACTCATCAACGAGCCCATCGGGCCATTCGATTCGCCTGCGATTACCAACGTCCGCAGCCGCGAGATGTTAGACGTGCTGCTGGATGCGGGCGCTGACATCAACGCCAGGACCCGTTGGTGGGCGGGCGGCTTTGGGCTCCTCGACTGCGCAGATCCCGAGCTCGCAGCGTATGCCATCGAGCGTGGCGCGGCAGTGGATCCGCACGCGGCCGCGCGGCTCGGCATGATGGACAGACTACGGGAGCTCATCGCGCAAGATCCCGGCTCGGTCCATGCGCGCGGCGGGGATGGCCAGACGCCGCTGCACTTCGTCAGCAGGGTCGACATTGCAGAATACCTGCTCGATCACGGTGCCGAGATCGATGCGCGCGACGTGGATCATGAATCGACGCCCGCGCAGTATATGGTCGGCGATCGGCAAGACGTGGCTCGCTATCTGGTCTCGCGCGGCTGCAAGACCGACATCCTCATGGGAGTCGCGCTCGGCGATCTGGATCTCGTGCGGCGGCATCTCGATGCCGATCCGGATGGCATCCGGATGCGGGTGAGCGACGAGTGCTTCCCGATGGTCGACAAGAAGGCTGGCGGCACCATCTACCAGTGGACGCTTGGCTTCCATGTCTCGGTGCACGGCGTCGCCAGGAAGTTCGGTCACCAGGACATTCTGCAAGTCCTGCTCGACCACAGCCCGGCAGATGTTCGGCTCATCGACGCCTGCTGGCGTGGCGATGAAGCGGCGGTGCACGCGATCCGAGCCGAGCAGCCCGACATCATCGGTCGTCTATCCGAAGCGGACCACCGCCAGGTGGCGCACGCCGCGCGCAACAACGAGATTTCGGTCGTCCGGCTCATGCTGGAGTGTGGCTGGCCGCCGGACGCCAGAGGTCAGCACCAGGCGACGCCGCTCCACTGGGCCGCGTTTCACGGCAACCCGGACATGGCGCGTGACGTTCTGCGCTTCGATCCACCGCTGGAGCTGACCGACGCCGACTTCAGCGGAACGCCGCTGCGCTGGGCCATCTACGGTTCCGAGAACGGCTGGTACGCGAAGACGGGCGACTACGGCGCAACGGTCGATGCGCTGATTCGAGCCGGCGCGACGCTCCCTGGGGCCATTGAAGGCAGCGACGCCGTTCGAGACGCGCTTCGCCGCCACGGGTTGAGTGAGCGCTCGAGCTGACACCATCGATGAAGCCCAGGTTCTTTCGACGACAGTCCGATTTCCGGCGCTGGCTCGAGGCCAATCACGAGAAGGCGCGGGAGCTCTGGGTGGGCTACTACAAGACCGGCTCGGGCAAGCCAAGCCTTACCTGGCCCCAGTCGGTCGACGAGGCACTCTGCTTCGGCTGGATCGACGCCGTCCGCAAGAGCATCGACGAGGTCAGCTATACGATCCGCTTCACGCCGCGCAAGCCCGCGAGTGTCTGGAGCGCGATCAATATCAAACGAGCCGAGGAGCTTGGCGGACAGGGGCTCATGCAGCCGGCTGGTTTGCGGGCGTTCGAGGCGCGCAAAGAGAACAGATCCGGGATCTACTCGTACGAGAACAGACCTCGCACCATGGCGGCCTGTTTGGGACGACACCGCCGGCGCCGCCGACGTGGCTACTTAATCTCCACCTCGATCACACGGACCGGGTTGCTGCCTGTATTGATGGGCTCGTGCGTCACATTGGCTTCGCGATAACCGACGCCGCCGGCTTCGAGCTCCACGGTCTCGGTCTCCTCATTCGGCGACCGGAACATGAGCGTCCCGCCCTCGATGATGACACCGACGTGCGGCAAGTCGTGGGTGTGCATGCCGGGGTTCTCGTCGCCAGGATAAAAAGTCGCGTCCTTCACGCGCACGCGGTCGTTCTCCAGCACGATGCGGCTGGTGTTCTTCTGGCCGGTCGTGCCGGCTTGGGCGCGCACCTCATTGGGCAGCGCCTGAACGGCGAGCCACGCGCCGCAGGTCAGCGCCGTGCCCGTTAGGATTCCTGCACAAAAGCTCACACGTCGATTCATCTGATTCACTCCGGGTGAAAATGGTTACCTGTCGGCTGCGACCAAGGCCGACACAATCATAACCACCTCGTCCTGATTCACTCAAACCGCATGACAGTTCACCAGGCGTGCCACCGGCTGCGGCAAGACGTCCTACCCGCGACCTGTGCCGCCAGCGGCGCCCGCGTTCTGGGTACATGCAGGCCTCGGCGAGTGCATCGTCGAGTAAGCAACATCACCTATAAGTGATGTTGCTACGACTCTGTGATGTACGTGTGGCACAGGCACTTTGGAAGCCTGGTCACGTTCTGCTTCGGCTTTGAACGTCACCGCGCATTCTGACCTATCCCCTGCGTAGCATCTTTGTCTCGACCCGGAAGAGGAGTACCTACAGATGTACCGCATTTCCAGCCTGTTGTTCCTTGCGCTTCTCTCCGCGTCGTCCGTGCATGCTCAGACGACGGCGAACGGGAGCGTTCGAGGTGTCGTGGCGGATGAACAGGGTGCGGTGCTCCCCGGTGTCTCCATCGTTGCAACGAGCGAGACTGTTCCTGGCATCCACGCGGCGACAACGCATAGTGACGGCTCATACCGCCTCCTGGACCTTCCACCAGGCGACTACGTCATTGTCGCAACGCTCCCGAGCTTCGAGTCGCCTGAATCTCGCGTCACCGTGCGGGCCGGCGGCAATCGAGACCTCAATATCGTGATGACGATCGGTTCCATCGACGAGACGGTCGAGGTCACGCAAGAGACTCCCCTCCTCGAAACACAGAACGCAGGGCAGTCGGTTCAGATCAGCGGGAGGCTGCTTCGCTCGATGCCACTGTCAGAACGCCGGGAGTGGTTTGGCGCGCTAACCTTGGCGCCCGGCGTGACGACCGCCGAATGGGCGAACAACGAGAAGTTCTTCTACGTTCATGGCGCCGCCGCCAACACCAACGTCATACAGATCGATGGCGCAGACGTGGCTCCAGCCCTTCTCTCCGGCGTCGGCTACATAGGATTGAATACGGACCTGATCGACGACATTCAAGTCAAGACTGCCGGCGTGGATGCGTCGTCTCCCTTGGGCGTGGGCGGTGTCATCAACATTGCGACGGCCAGCGGCACGAACGAGCTCCGCGGCACGACAAGCGCGTTTCTCCAGCCACGCGCCTGGAACGCCTCCAACACGCCCGGGGGCACGAGCAGCACGGTAGATCAGCGCCACGTGGACTTGTCGCTCGGCGGACCGGTTGTGAGAGATCGCCTGTGGGCGTTCGGGGCTTATCGCTACGTCGACGTCGAGAATGGGATCAGCCGCACCTCAACGGAGCTCGAGGCGCTGCGCGCGTTGGTTCCCGGGTTTGCGCCGTTCGACGGCACAAACGAGGCGCATTTCTGGTTCACCAAGCTCAATGGCCAATTATCCAACGCGCATCGACTGGAGGGGTTCTATCAACGAGACGTCAATCCGGTCACGTCCGCGACCGCCGTGGTCGAGCACCCAACTACTGAGGCGGCGGGCGGCAATGGAGCCTCCGTCCGGTTGTCATCGATCTGGTCAGACCGGCTGACGACCCGCTTTGGCGCGAGCTACAACGACAAGCGCAACGACGACAGAGACCCTGGAATTGACGAACCGTTGCGACGCGTCTTTCAGGACACGATTCCGTCGGGTGGCCGCCTCGTCGGCAATGGCCGGCTCGCCAATTTGGACTCGCCCGTGACGGCCTGGAACGAACAACCCAATTCCAAGCTCACCTTGTCGTTCGATGCCACCCTCTTCGCCAGTCATCTACTCGGATCTCACGAGCTCCAGGTCGGCGCTTACGCGCAGCCGCGTATCGAGGTCGGTCTTCGTACCTTCTATGTCAACGACGGGTTCGTCTTCGAAGAAGCCGTGCTTCGCGAGCCGAGCGTCCTGGACGGCACGGTTCAACCATTTCATCGCCAGATTGTCGATGGCACCGAGCTGACCAACTCTCGGCGGGAAGGTGAAGACCTCGCCGTCTACGTCCAGGACGCCTGGCGCCCCATCGTCAACCTCACGATCAACGCTGGCATCCGAATCGATCGCATCGCGTGGACAGATCGTCTCTTCGATGTCACGACGCAGCGCACGACCGAGATTGGCCCCCGTCTTGGCGTCAACTACGCGCTGACCAGGAACGGGCGCAACGTGGTCCGGGCGCATTGGGTACGAGTTCACGACCACCCTTCCCAAACGCGCATATCCGCTGGGACGTCGGCATTGGGCCGGCGCGACCTGTACGACCTCGATCTCGATGGGACGTTCGAAACCGTCTATGAGACGCCAGCCACCCTCGCTGTACGCCCGGACAGGACGATCGATCGGAATCTCCACCAACCGTTCATTCACGAATGGGGAACGGGTTATGAGACGCAACTTGGTGGCAACGTCACGGCCCGAGTGGACGTCGTGCGCCGCCGGTTCCGCGATCGGCTCACCTTCGTGGAGACGAATGCTCAGTACCGGGACAACAGCTTTGTCGGATACGAGGACGAAGCGTTCAACGAGCTCTACCTGGCAACGAACAACCAATGGAACTCGCCTGTTTACAGCTCGTTCGAGGTCGCGCTGACAAAGCGCACGGCCCGCCTCGAAGGGATCGCGAGCTACGTCCGGCAGTGGCGGCACATAGCCGGCACCTGGCAGCCGAACGACCCCGCTGCGTTCATCCAGCCACAGGCGTTTGCCAACGACAAGGGCATCGGCAGCCCAACCGGCTCCACCGGCACGCCATCGACCGACGCGAACAGCCTCTCCGATGGGCACATGAGCCAGCGCGGCACCGGCAGCGCGCAGTGGCAGAACCACATCGTGAGGGTCGGCGTTACCTACACTGGACCGTGGCAGCTTCTCCTTGCCAGTACCTATGCGTTCCAGTCAGGCGCGTGGTCCGGACCCATCATCTCGAGCCTCGACTCACCGGACCCCGCATTCGGGCCGGAGACCGTCACGCTTTCGAATGGCCGCGTCGTCGCCAATCCGCTTGCGACAACGCTCCGCTTTGCGTTTCCGACGCGGGGCGAGGGCCAGTTGCGGACACCGACACTCCACACGTGGAACGTGCGCATCGGTCGCCGATTCTTGTGGCGTGCGCTCACGCTCGATGCGGGCCTGGACGTCTTCAACGTCACCAATAACGGCGCCGACTTGAGCTTCGAGAGTGGGGCGACCGAGACGTTCAATCCGCTCTTTGGCTCGACGACGTTCAGGCAACTCCCACGCTCGGCCCAGCTCGTCCTCCGGCTCTCATACTGAAGCGATCACATATGTCTCTACGCATCAGGCGGTCTTCAATCAATAACACACAGCGACACCGGGTCGCAGAGGCCGCGCGCAGTCTCGCGGCTCGGGCCACGCGCCACCAGCCTATCGTGTGCGCGGCAACTGTATCTTGCCTCTTGGTGGGGCTTACGGTCGTGTCCGTGATTGCCCTGATTGCACCCACCGAGGCGGAAACACAACGGATGTCTTTTCACAACCGCTTACTGCTGAACCGCGCTGCGGTCAGCGGACTCCGGGCATTGGAGGTCATGCTTCTCGTCACGGACAACGGGCTCACAGCAACATCCGCGCGAGTGGAGCGCCTTGGCGGACGAGTACAACGCGCGGATGAGGACATCCGTTACGTGCGCGCGGAGGTGCCTATCGAGAAGCTCACCGACCTGGTCGCGGACGACCGCATAGAAGCGTACCAAATATCCTCGATGTCCAAGGCGAGTTGGTATCGCGACGGACCGCCGCAAGAAAACGCCGAGCTATTTCGCGAATACGAAAGAGTTATACCGAACGTGCGGCGGAAGCCGGTTGAGGGCCGCGAGTTACCCTTCCTTTCAGCGACGCGAGCGCGTGAGAGCGGCTATACGGCCGACGAGGATGTCGGCTTGACGGAGTGGTTCCAGAAGCACCCGACATACGATGGCCGCGGGGTCACGATTGCAATCCTCGAAAGCGCTCTCCCGGAGTTTCGCCATCCAACGCTCCACAGCGCCAAGACGCTCGATGGACGTGAGATCCCAAAGCTCGCCGGTATTCTCAGTGCGATCGGCCCAGACCAAGGGGATACCACGCGCGTCGAGCTCTCCACAGAGGTCCACGCCACACACGCGTGGCAGAAAATAGGAGACCGGACGTACGCCGTGCCTCGACCCGGCCGCTACAGGTTTGGTCTCTTCCGCCTGCCGGCTGCGGTCAATCTCATTCATGAGTATGGCGTCCTTCGGGAGGAGGCCAGCGGTGATATCTGGGTTGACGCGAACGGAAACGCAGATTTTAGAGACGAGACGCCGGTCACGGACGCCAACGAGGAGCTCGATGTCCGCGCCCTGAAGCTGACGCACCCCGAACCAGTTGATCTGAGCTTCGTCGTGGCGGCAGGGCGCGCACCTCACACGGTGCACATCTATACGTCACGGGGTGGCCATCAGGCCATGACGCTCAGCGTCGCCGCCGGCAGCAAGACCGAGGATGGCTTGGCGTATGGCGTCGCGCCAGGCGCGCGAGTGTTGCTGGTCCGGAGGTCCTCCACGTTCTCTGGGCTGCACACGCTCCTGGAAAGCTACCTGGACACCATCAAACGACCGGACGTCGACCTCATTGGCACGGCAGCGGGCATCGTCATGGTGCCGGACACGGCGGCCGACTTCACGGGCCTCTTCTTTCGACGGATGGTTGCCGTCCATGGAAAGCCGATTTTCAACAGTGCTGGTAACATGCAGCTCTGGCTCAACAGCGTGGCGTCACTTGGTGACGTCTTCTCAGTTGGCGGCTCGATCGGGCCGCAGACGTTCGCGGCTCTCTATGGGGGCGGTACTCTGGGTGGTCTTATGCTCCATCCGGTCGGCGCGTCTGGGCCGTCACTCGATGGCGCTCTCAAGCCGGATTTCCTCGCGCCCGTACACCGCATCGCCGCGGATGTGTGGAACGACAGCGTGGCCCTTCAGATCCCGAAGAACGCACCAACAGCGAAGTTCCCGCCAGGTTACCAGATCAGTTGCTGCACGTCTGCCAGCGGTCCCTACGCCGCCGGAGTGGCGGCGCTCCTCCTGAGCGCGGCCAAACAGGAGCATGTCAGTTACACGGTTCCGACCCTCGGCCGTGCGTTGCGCGTCGGCGCACGGTTTCTCGCTGGATGGCCGTCACATCAGCAAGGTAACGGCGTTCTCGACGTGAACGCCGCCTGGCGGGAGCTCAAGCGTCCCATCGAGATACCACGGATTCAAGCCACTGCAAAGATTGTGCATCCCTTGGCACCGTACGCGGCGCATGGACACAAAGGCGTAGGCATCTTCGAGCGTGAGGGTTGGAGCGCCGGCATGAGAGGTCGGCGCACCATTCACTTTCAACGTCAATCAGGCGCTGACAGCGCGGTCACGTATCGCTTGAGTTGGACCGGCAATGATGGCACGTTTTCGACACAACGCTCCCTCACGCTGCCGCTGAACCAGACGACCTCTCTGCCGGTGGCCATCGCCCTCGCGTCCACAGGCGCCCACAGCGCGATTCTCAATCTGCACGATCCGGCCACCGATGCCATCGTTTTCAGGACGCAAGCCACGCTAGTAGCAACCGAGCGCTTCGACGCGCCTGACGCCACGCTCCGCTTGAGCGGGTCGGCCCCGTTGATGCGCACGAACACACACTATCTGACAGTACCGGAAGGTGTGGCCACGCTGAGCATCGAGCTGAAAGTGGTCAGTGGCTCCGTCCGGGCAAGCATCGTGCCGAGCCACGGTTTGTATCCCAACTACTATGGTCACGCGTACCCACTGGGCGGACGCACGTTCCCGAAAGGCACGTATCACCTTGCCATGCCCAACCCTGCGGCTGGCACCTGGACGATCAGTGTGAGCAATACCAGTGCGCGGACCGAAGACAATCCAGAGCTCGTGTCGACGGACGAGGCAGAGTACGCCCTCACCGCGCGGCTCCTGAGAACATCGCTCAGGCCAGCCTCCGCCGGTCATGGCGTGCTCGAGATCGACGTCGAGAACCGCGGTGGCCAGCTCACAGAGCCAGTCCTCGAAACGTCGGTCGGTACGCTCAAGCGTCACCATGGGGAGCTTCTTCCGGCGGGGCTACCGAACCAGTTCGAGATCGACGTTCCGGAAGGTGCTGCAACCCTCGCCCTGCATCTCCGCGGCGTGGATACCGAACCGGACCCTCTGGAGCTGTATTTGTACGACTGCTCGTCCGGAGAGTGTTTTTCTGACAATTTCACGCTGCCAGCCGCGAAGGAGCAGAGACTCGTGGTCAGACGGCCCCGGGCGGGACGCTGGATCGCTGCTGTCAATACGGCGCCGTTTCCAACGAAGACCGGTAAATTTGTGTTGGACGAGATCATCACGACGAAGGCGCAGCGCCACGCGTCCTCGCGAAGCGGCCCACGCCAGCCAGGCGCGAAGTGGACCGAAACCGTAAAGCTCCCTTCGGCGCCGTCGGCCGAGCCGGGGCATGTGCGCGTGCTGCTCTGTGAGCTGATCGACGGTGCCATGGAGCGTGATGAGGCACGACACCCGTGGGAGAATCGAAAGCGCATTCCCAAGCTGAGGGACCGCCCGTCGGCGGTTGGAACGATGGTCTATCGCTTCGATTGATCCCAGCGTTCAGAGTGCTCGGCACTGAACGTCTCCACGAGTCGCTGCGCTGTTCGCTCTTTGGCAAGATCGAGCACGCCGTAGATTTCGCCACGTTCCGTCTTTCTCACGACGCGGGTCCATCCCAGATATGCCTCGAGAAGAGCCGAGACGGCCTCGAAGGCTGGCCAGCGACCAGCCATCTGACACGGGGACGACCAGGCGCGCTCATACACGGAATAGAGCGCATTGCGCAACATAGAGTGAGCGGAGCGACTTCGCTGCGCTCGTGCCAGTCGCCGCACCAAGATCGATACCGCGAGCGGCGACGGGCCGATGTGCGCCTCGTCCAGGTCGATGAATCGGACGGCGTCATCGGTCACGACAATGTTGCTCGGATGTAGATCGGCCGGGACGAGGCTGTGCACGACGTTGGCCGCTCCCACCTCCTCGCAGGCGCGCGTGATCGCAGTGAAATGGGTACCTATAGCTTCTTCCTGATATGAATGACGTAGGATTTCCCTTCCCCAAGCAGAAAGCCTACCAAGATCGACGTTAGGCATCGCCAGACCGTTTTCGCGGCTCAAATAGTCGGCGAGCCGCTGTTGCAAGTGTGCACAGGCTGCGCCAGAACGTGCCGCACGGTCTCGCGTAACGCTTCGCGCGAGCGAAGGGCCAGGGCACTCCTCGGTGACCCACCACACCGACCCATTGCTTCTCTGTTCCAGTGCCAGCGTACGGGGGAACGCGCCCGGTGCGAGCTCCGACAGAGCTCGCGTAATGCTTGCTTCCGACGCCCGATCCGAAGAGAAGCCCTTAAAGTACACTCGACCGCGCGGCGTCGAAACGCCCAGCACGACCTCGTACGGCGTGGCTCGGTATGACACCACATGCGATGCGTCAGACGCGCCCACGGCGCTGCAAGTCCAGGTCTTCACCTCCTCGAACCAGGTTGGCTTTCCGAACGGGCCAGGCACGCAGGGGAGCTCCCCGCTGCACATCGCCTGCGAAACCGCCCACCGCTGGTATTCGAGCAGGGAGTCTGGAGACCTCAGCGACTCAATCGGTGTCCAGGACATTGCCGGGGCCACGGCTCGCAGTGCGGACACGTGTGCAACGGCCAGCCAATCGACGGCATCCGCCTCAAGCGACAGGCGTCCGAGCCATTGCCCGATCAGCACGCCGGCCAGGCCACGATCCGCCAGCCACTGAGACACCAGCGGCCCGGATCGCGCCCACTCCGAGCAGCAGGCGATTGGCAACGCCCATCGCGCCTTGTGCCACGACGCGAGCGCGGCACGACGGTCGGGATCGATAGCGAGCAGGTGCAGCATCTGTCGCATGCGTTGCAAGGGCCCTCGCCCTCGGCTGCGCACACCGAAGGCGAGGGTAGGTCGAGAGAACACTCAGTCGTCGAGACCGAGTGCGATGCCAGGCTCTGGCCGAGAGACCTGGGAGCTGCCGTTGTCGTCCTCTCCGGGCTCGCGGGTCCCCAGCACCACGAGTGGTGCCGGACCGAGCATGATGAGCTCAGGCGCTTCGTATCGCATTGGTTATCACCTCCTTTCGTTTTGGCATTGCGGCGGGCCCCCGCCGATCTCGTGATGTCAGCCACTGTTCCAAGCGCAACACCCGTCGTACGTCCACCCCTGTGCGGCCGCCGCCGTGAACGAGCATGTGAATCATCGCCTCGAGCTTCTGAGGGTCAATCCAACCGCGCCGAACCACTTCGAGGCGCTCGACCGGCAACATCGAGGCGGCAAGCGGGCGAGCGGCGCGCGTGGCTGCTGGGGCGTAGTGGCCCTTCGACGTGCGCCGCAGGATCCTCTCTGGGACCAAGCCTTCGAACGCACGACGCATGAGGGACCGCGTCTCGCCAGGCGCGCTCAGCTCTTCACCGGGAATGGCCAGGATGTACTCGACAAGCGGCCGATGGACGAATGGGTATGTGTGGATCACGCCTGGCGGAAGGATGGGAATGTTCAAGCGCCCCGTCAACGAATACGCGAGCACCGACGAAGCAAGGCGGCACTTGGACGGCGTCACTCTCGAGAATGCGCTGGCAACCGACGTATCTCCCCGTACCAGAAGCTGGAATCGCGGCGTGACGAGGTCGAGACCTGCCTGCTGCGACTCATTCAGATGCCCCTGAGTGGTTTTCGTGAGCCCCGCGTGCCAATACGCAACGGCGAGACCCCAGGCGATCTCAACGAACGGCTTCTGGGTCGCGCGACACCACCGCCGCATCTTGGCCAGCGCGGTAATCACGCTGCCCTGCTCGAAGTCGTCCAGCACGGCCAGGCTGTTATCTGGCAGACAACCCATGACCGTGTCGCCCACACGTCCAGAGAGGATTGCTCGCCCTCCTCGTCGAGTCACATGCCGCACCATTGCCAGCCCCACGCCGCGGGCGGCAAAGGGCGACACCCAGTCCCATTCGGAGTCAACCAGATCCTGATGGTCCTCCACGCCAATGACTTCACTAGGAACGCCGACGCGAGCTTCCACCTCCGCGATGAACCGTCTCTCGTCGCCTTCCGGTGACTTCAGCGTGACATGCGACAGCGGTTGAATGGCACTCGCCGTCACGCGCCCGGCTTTGATGAGCGCGTCCGCGATGCAGACCACAGACGACGAATCCAGGCCGCCGCTCAGCTCCGCCCATACCGTGCCTTCAGCCCGCAGGCGCGACCCGACGGCCTCGATCCATAGCGCCCGAAGATGCTCTTCGTACTGCCCCTTGTCGCGGTAGCGGGTGAGGCCTGGCTGCAGGTGCCAGAAGCGCTGCCTTGTCTCCGCACCTTCCGGCGAGAACGACACGCAGGTTGCCGTCGGCACTCCGCGAATGCCTTGGTAAGGGGTCACGTCGGTCGAGAACTGAAGGGCCATGAATCGTGCGACGAAGGCTTCGTCCAGCGCGTCCGCTCGATCGGCACGTATCGCCAGCTCGCCGAGGCTGCTGGACCACATGATCGCCTGGGAATCGGCGAGGTAATAGAGCGGCCTGACTCCCATGTAGTCGCGCGCCAAATGAAGCGTCCGCTGCCTGCTGTCCCATATCACGAGGCTCCAATCGCCAATGAGCAAGCGCAAACCTTCCACGCCCCACCGTTCGAATGTCGACAGCGCAATCGCGTCGTCACTTGCATCGTTCCCGAGCCTTCCGCTGAGCCGCAGCAGCAGATCGTCGCGGTTGTCGAGCCGGCCGTCCCAGGTCATGACGAGCCCGGACGATGAGCGTGCAGGTTGTTGCGCCGACCGCTCGCCCGCCCAGACGTCGAATGCGCCATGCACCATCACCAGGCCCGGCTCGGCATGCACCGAGACACCATCGGGCGTCATCGGCTGGAGCGCAGCAACCAGCGATGAGCATTCGTTCTCGGTTGGGCGCCGATCGAAGAAGAGAGATCCCGCCAACGCTGCCATGACTCACCGCTTCCAGGAATCAGAGACGTTCCAACACCGCAAAGAACTTCTTGTATTGCGGCCGGTCGTTGACGACCAGGCCATCTACTTCCACCCAGGCGTGCGACTCGAATGGAATCGGCCGATATCCGATGACCAGCTCCGCGGCAAAGCCATGCCGCCGGAGCAGCCAGGTCGCAACTGCCGAGCGCTGTAAGCAGGCCGCACGCTTCACGTACCAGACGCAGGCTTCATCGATCGCCCAAACCAGGTCGTCGATGCCAGGACCATCACCCTCGCGGCGGCGCGCCCGATAGCGACGCAGCGACTCGTGTAGGCGAGCGAACCCAGCCAGCCGCGCAACGTCGAACGCGACGAGACCGAGCCATGCGTGGCCGGTCAGTATGGCGAGCCGGTGGGCCTGGCGCACGGCGCGCCGCGTCACCTCGTCACCTCCTCGGTCGCCAGACCCAGCTTCACGAGCGCCGAGACGAATGCTGTCACGTCGTGATGCACGCGCTCGAGAGGAACGTCGCATTCCTCGACCAGTTGGTGCGCGATCTCGAGAGGCGTCCATTGCTGTTCGAGCAGCCGCCAGATCCGTGCGCCAACCGGATTCGACGTCAAGAGGAGACCACCATGCACGTCCAGGAGCACAAGGCCATCTCCGGAAATCGACGCTCGCACGGCCGGCGATACGGATACGCGATCCTCGTTCATGCCAGTCACTCCCGCTGGCAGGAGGCAACACGCGTGCCATCGCTCGGTGCCGAGTCCGACCAATGAATTCGAGATCAGGAAGCGCTGGACAGCACCCGCACTCGGTGCGCGCGCATGCGCGCGCATGCGCGCACCATGACCAGGCCCATCATGGTAGGGCCGCCTCGCCGAGGCGGCCGTTATCGCGCCGAGGAAGCGAGGATATCAAAAGTTGGCACGACCTTTTCCCTTGTCTTCGCCCCTGGCGCGCGCTACGCTCTCGTCGTCCGCTGTTCCTTCTACTCGCCGCGATCGCCGCCCGTCCGGCATCTTCGTGCTCAGACCGCCGGGGGCAAACACGACAGGCGCTCGGCGACCCACTGGCCCAACAGCGGGCATCCGTACAAAAAGAACGGCCCGGCCGCGCGGGCGATACGCACGACCAGGCCTCACCCGTCAACCAATGAGGGTCAGGGGGTCGCATGCGTCATCGTCTTTCACGTTCCCGCGCCCTGGCGGACTGGCATCCGACGCTGCACCGGGTCGTTCGCGCCGCCGAGCTCGAGTGTCCTCGCGGCCACGCGGAGGCGCTGTCCGAGCTCATCGCGCTCGCCATGCGCCAAGTGCCCTCACGCGGCATCTTCGATCCGGGTGCGCGCAGCGAGCCCGAGCTCTTCGCGGCCATCGAGTCTGTTGCACGTGCGCATCTCGAGTTCGGCGATGCGCGCGCCGCGTGGCGCAAGGCCTTGAAGGCGGCCGGCTTGACCTTGGAGCAACGAGACGACATCGAGACCGCGGCCGGACAGGTGCAGGCCGCCTCCGACACCGCGTACTACTACGCCGGTCTCTCCTTCGGTCTCGTGTTCGTGTACCTGAGCCGCGGGCCGTAGGTCTCACGAGGCGGTGGCCCGGGCGATCTGTGGTGCCGAAGAAGAAAATCACATCGCCAGCTGAACCGTAGTGTGCGTTTTCGGCGGATCCGGCGTTCTGCACTCATGGCCGGGGGGTGCCCCTCGGCGGAGATGCACATGCCGGACGATCCCTTTCCGGAAGTGGATGGTGGCTCGGCGGAGATCTGCGCGCTGAAGCAACACATGCAGCGTGTTGCGCGCGATGCGGACGTCACCGTCCTGATTGTCGGCGAGTCAGGCACGGGAAAGGAGCGCGTCGCACACGGCATTCATCGCGCTTCGCCGCGCCACCGAGCTCGCTTCGTGGTGGTCAACTGCGCCGGCCTCTCCCCGACCTTGGTCGAGGATGAGCTCTTTGGCCATGTGCGAGGTGCGTTCACCGGTGCGCTCGACGACCAGCCCGGACCGTTCGAGCGGGCCAACGGTGGGACCGTGTTCCTGGACGAGGTCGGCGACTTGATACCCGACCTTCAGATGAAGCTCCTGCGGGCACTCCAGCAGCGCACGGTGCAGCGAGTGGGCGGCCGACACGAGATCCCCTTCGACGTTCGCGTGATTGCGGCGACACACGTCGACCTCACGCGGGCGAAGGCGCGTGGGCGGTTCCGGGAGGATCTGTACTACCGGCTCAAGGTGTATGAGCTGCGCGTGCCGCCCCTGCGCCGGCGCGGCGCGAGTGATCTGTGGAAGTTGGTTGAAGCGATTCTCAAGCGCTTTGCTGAGCGCAAGAGCCGTTCGGTTCCGGCGCTCGAGCCGGGAGTCTTCGAGCTCTTCGTCCGCTACCACTGGCCAGGCAACGTCCGGGAGTTGGAGAACACGCTCGAGCGCATGATCGTCGCTGCCGGAGGCGAGGTGCTGCTGGCGCGCGAGCACCTCCCGGAGGACTTCGGCGCGACAGGGGGCGCGCCGCATCGGCTGCCCGGGCATTCCACCACGGTCCTCGACCGCCCCCCTTCCTCTGCTGAAGTTCAAGCGGCTCTGGAACGGAACGGCTTCAGACGGGGAGCTGCCGCTGCCGAGCTCGGTCTCTCTCGACATCAGCTCTATCGCCTTCTCAAACGCCGCGACACCGGCGCGATCCTCGTGCGCCGATAGGTGCGACCGCTAGTGGCGTGTCAGCAAGGGCATCACCGATCGCAGCACATCAATCAGCCGGACACAATCACACACTTGTGCCAAGACGTGCACGGCAGGTGCCATTGAGTATGCGCCACGCCTGATCATCGGTACACGACGCACCTCTATTGCGGCATCACCTCTTCGAGAGTTGTCACCGCGCGAACGTAGAGACGTCCGCTGAACCGGCCCGTCGCGCGAATCCGCACTTCGAACCGGCGCGTGGGAATCGTGTCTCACTGTCGCCAGGGCGTTCCGATGCTTCCAGCCAGCAATCTCCTCCTCTTGAGTTGCCGAAGCCCATTTCTCGACGATGCGAAAGTGTATCCGCCGCTGGCAAACTTCTACCTGAAGAGTTATGTGGAGCGCTATCTGCCAGACACACGGGTCATCGTCGGCGATGACGATTACGACGTCGAACACCTCGCGTGGGTGCGCGATTACGACGCGGTGGGTATCAGCATCATGACGCCCCAGCGACACGAGGCACTTCGACTGGCGGCAGCCATCAAAGCGGCGTCGCCTAGAACCACCGTCATTGCGGGCGGCCCGCACGTGAAGCACTACTGGCAGGATCTGGCAAGAGAGCCGGTCTTCGACTTTCTGGTTCCGCTCGATGGCGAGAAGGCGCTCGTGGCCATTCTCGCCGGCCAAGCCAGCAGCCGCACCCTCTCGAGCGTGCTCACGCGAGAGGAGATCGCCACTCAACCGAGACCTGATCGAACCAGCGACAACGCCATCCAGATCCTGCGGCGTTATCGGTATCTGCTCTGCGGGCGCCCGGCGACCACGCTCATGACGGCGCGCGGCTGCCCCGAGCGATGCACCTTCTGCGAGGAGGCGCTGACGGCGGTCAGATGGTCGAGCCTGGACAGCATTGGGCACCAGTTGGACGATATTCGTGCCGCCGGCTGGCGTGCGGTCTACATCTTCGACGATCTCTTCGCCATCTCGCTCCCGAAGATCCAGCCCATTTGCCAGCAGCTCTCGAAGCGCGAGCTCTGGTATCGCTGCAACGCCCAGGCGCGATACTTCACCAAGTGGGGCGAGGACATGGCGCAGCTCCTTGCCAACACGGGCTGCGTGGAGGTCGCCTTCGGCGCCGAGTCTGGCAGTCAACGCATCCTCGACAACGTGCAGAAGCGTTGCACGGTTGAGCAGAACTACCAGACGGTGCGGTATGCAAAGAAATATGGCATCCAGGTCAAGGCTTTCATCCTGCTGGGCCTTCCAGGCGAGAATGCGGGCACGCTTGCCGAAACGGAAGCCTTCATCAGGGACTCTGGCATCGACGATTTCCAGTGTGCCGTCTACATGCCGTTCCGGGGAACCGCCATCCGCCAGGCGCTCGATCATGGAACTGCGATCGACTTGCAGCTCCGTCCGGCCGGCTCCGATGGTGAGATCACCGGCGCCTATGGGATAAAGGGTGGCCAGACCGCGTACGAAGTGAGAACGTGCGCGCTATCGGCCGAAGATCTGCGGCAGCACAGAGACCATCTCGTTTCCCGCTATCGCCCACGCAGCCATCGATCGAGCTGGCAAAACGAGGACTGCTTCTTCGACGAGGCCATCTCTCCCTATGCCGACGTGTAAGGTATTCTGCCATTGCTACAGCCATCAGCATCAGGTTGGGGGTCAGAAGGATACCTACAAGCATGTCGATGCGCTGAACGACCTCGGATACGAGGCGTACATCGTTCATGATCGGCCAGGGTTCAGGCTCACCTGGTTCGACAATGCTACGCGTGTCATCGACTGGCGAACGGCCGCGCGCCTGATGAATTGTGAGCGCGATTATGTCGTGTTGCCCGAGGATCTCGGCGCGCGGATCCTAGAGTACCGAGGGCGAAAGATCATCTTCAACAAGAGCCTCTGGCGCGGGTTTTCAAGCCTCGAGAACTGCCAGGACAGAGATCCATACAGGCACCCGGACGTTCTGGCCGTTCTCGCGATGTCCGAACACAATGCACGGCACCTGCGATTGGCGTACCCCCAGGTCGCTGTGATCAGAGTTGTCCCACATATTGACACGGCCGTCTTCGGCTTCAAGCCATGGGTGGGGCGTCGACGACAGATTGCTTTCGTTCCGAAGTGTCGCCAGTCAGTTGAAGCCCTGCGCCGTATCGTCGCGTCCCGTGCCGCGGTAGGTCTCAATGAAGCATCGGATGTGAGCTGGCTGCCGCTCACGAACATGGGCGAAGGAGCGCTGGCACAGACGCTTCAGGAATCGCTCGTCGTGGTCTTCTTCAGCGCCGAGGAGGGCCTGGGACGTGTTGCGCTAGAAGCCATGGCGTGTGGGTGCGTTGTGGTCGGCTTTCGCAACGGCAGCCTTCAGGAGATTCTTCCGTCTGCGGCGCTTTTCGAGTGGGGAGACCTGGCCGGGGTTACCCAGCTGATCGAGGATGCCGTGAGCAGGCGTCCGGAAGCACCACGGCGCTTCGAAGAGCTGGCTCGGCTGGGACAGGAGCGGGCCAGGCCATATGCGCCGCACGCACATCGGGCGAGCGTTGAAGCTGCCTGGAGAGCCATCCTTCGCTTGGAGACCTTGGCCGCACGTCCCTAGCGGACGGTCGTTACGGCCGTGCCGTCGTTGATGCGTAAGGCGACCGGGTCGAACATGCTCGAGGACCGCCATTTCGCAGGGCGCCGTACTTGAGTAGGCGCATCACCGCCATTCGCAGCTCGTCCCGCGCCTTGCCTGTTGTTCGCTCCAGCTCCACGATGCTGAGGCCCGGCCGCCTGCAGACATGCGACAGGACCTCCAGTAGTCCAGCGTGTGCGGTGTCTCTCCATCGACGTGCCAGCGCGACGCGGCTCGGGATGAGGTCGTCTCCCGGGCAGTACAGCGGCGAGGCATCGTCCAGCATCGCGCTCGCGTAGTGTTCGAAGACGTCATGAAATCGCAAGCTTGGGCGCAGGCGATCGCCACACCGCAGCCGTTTCGCGCCGGCCTCCAGCTCCGTCCAGAGCGCCTCATAGGCACCAATGACGCCTCGCCAGCTGAACTCGGCGAGCACGCGTCGTCGTCCCTCACGGCCCATCCGCGACCGAAGCTCCGCATCGTCCACGAGCTGCGTAACGTAATGCTTCCACGAATCGAAGTCCACGTAGGTGACCGCGGCCATCTCGGCGTTCCGCTGCCATGATCCTGCGATATCGATACCCTCGTCTCCTCGATCCGCCCGTCCGATCATGGTGGGTACGAGAAAGCCTGTCCTGCCATGTACGACAATGTCTCGGTAGCCGCTCCAGTCTGACGCAACCACCGGAAGCCCCGCCAGCATGGCCTCCAGAAGGCTGAGGCCAAACGTCTCTTGTACGTTGTCGACGGGGGATACAAAGATGTCGGCGTGGCGTAGCAGCTTCCACTTTTTCTCGTGGTTCGCGTTTGGCACGACCGTGAGCACTTCGGACAGCCCCAGTTCAGCACCGATCGCACGGAGCACAGGGGCGCACTGCCGCGCTCGGTCGTCGCCAGCTATCGTCAGTCGAACAGACCTCTGCCGAGCCACATCCCCCAACGCCAGCAACATCGGCACGAGGTCCGCTTTGTTCGTATCGGACAGGCGGCCCACGTAGAGCAGCGAGATCGGCCGCGCTTCTTGATCTCCACTGGCTCTTCCAGGTTCTTCGCACAACCGAGGCTCGATACCGAGAGGGATGATTGGAGTACGAAATGGGATGCGCTCCGCACCGCGAAGCGCCGTGGGAAGCGCCTCGACAATCTTCTCCACGGCTGACCGGCCTGCCACGCTCGTACAGACCAACGCATCCGCTTCATGGAGCAGTTGCATCATCCGGCTGCTGAGCCAGCTTGCAAGTTTGATCGGTTGAATGGCGTGAATTACGCCGGTGATCGGTGACGCATGGGCGTCCACCTGCGCGCGGACACAGGCGAGCGTCCACAGATACGGATCGGGCGCCATCAACACAAGCTGCCGACGCCGCAGCACATCTCGCAATTCGTCACCGTCGATCCATCGCAGCCGTTTGGCGTGTGGCCTTGCCCAGGCTGGGATGTGGGCGACAGGATCCGTCGAGCCGGACAATCGTGGAAGATACAGCTCCTCACGATTGCTGTGCTCGATCACCGCGCGCAGAAAGCTCGCGTTAAAGACGCTCGCGCCGTCGATGCACAGGAGCGACGTTGGATCTCTGGCGAGCTCCTCTTCGACATCCAGCAGCCGGCCATGGAAGAACAGCGCTCTTGGCGGCATTCACCCTCGCTCCTGCTCGTTGTAGCCCTCGATGCGAACGTTACTCGCGACTGACTCTTCACGCATTACTGATCACTCCGATCACTCTGTCGGGCTAGTGTGGCACACACGCGCGCCGGTGCGTCTGGATCGCTGCTAACGCTGGAGCACACGCGTGCCAGACACGGCACGAATACCACCGATACGTGAGACTCACGAATCTGGGTACAACTCGCGCCTCCGTGCGGCATTCCATCTTAAGAGCCGCTCACTGGCGTGAGCAGCCGCACACCCTGCCAGTGCGACAGGGATGGTATGTCGTTTCAAACTCTGGAGGTAGCGCAATGAGAAAATCGTCAGACTTTGCGTTCGATGAGTGTGTCACGGAGTTGAGAGCCGCGTGTCGGTTGCCGATCGACGAAAGCGCTCTCGAAACGGTGCTCGGCTCGCTTCGGTACAACTTCGAGCGACATCTAGACCATCCCACGGGTGGGAAGCGATGGGCTGACCACGGCCAGCGTGTTCGCGACAGCGCTCGTCATCTGGGTGCCTTTGCGAACTTCTTCGCCAACCATGTGGGCGCAACGGTCGTGGGCCTGGACGAATTGACCAGTGCATTCAAGGTCATCCGCGCGGACTGCACGATTCAATCAAGCGCTAGTCCGCTCGCCTCTGAGTTTTGCTGTTCACCTCCCGAGAGTTGTAACGAGGCACCACTCGACACTGGACCGGCAGAAGACTTCCTCGCGGCTCTGGCACCGAGACCACGCCTCGCTCGCGTTGGGTGAAGGTGGCCGACAGTAGGCCGCCATTCCGCCTTTGCTGGATATGGAACACACTGACGGCCGTAGCGTGCGGAACGCCGTGCTAGGCTCCGGCCCGCGCGCTACGGCTGGCACGATCCGCGCCGCGGGGATGTCATCGAAGATCGCCCCTGTTTCGGGTATTCTCGTTGGTGATCGCGTGTACGCCCCCCGACGTTTGCATCGTGTTCGTGCCAGCCAGCCGCCCGCTCTCGCCCCGGTCGCATCAGGGTAATTAGACAAGAGCGTGGGCTCTTAGCACATCGAGCGTTCCCGTACTCATGCTCGCGGCCGCCCGGCATCCGGCAGTGAGGCACGTGCCGGACCACCCGCTTCGATCCCCTGCTCAAATACCACGACGCCTGCGTGGCAATCCTCCGCGCGAAACGGCAACCGTCACCCGACTTCCCCGCCGGCTCCTGACCGCCCGCTCCTCCCTATCCGGCAGCGCCGCTACCACCGCCCATGCTCGCAAACGCGCCAGCCCGCGATAGTAATAGTGGCGCGCGCACCCCAACGATACACGCAGCCGCTCCGCGACATCACGCAGGCTCAGCTCCTCCAGACACGCGAGCTCCAGCGTCGCTCGCTGCCGCTCGGGCAACTGGGCCAGGCCTGCCCGAATCACCCATCGACGTTCCTGTCGAGTCAGGTCGAGTGGACGCCGTTGTGTCAGCGCCTCCACCTCATCGAGCGGCTGACTCCCATACGCCGCGCGTCGTCGAAGGGCCTCCTTGCGTCGCAAGCCTCGATGATAGGCGTACTGAAGGAGCCACCCTTTCAGGGATCCCCGTGACGGATCGTACAAGTGTGACCGTCGATAAACCTCGAGGAACACTTCTTGGGTTACATCCTCTGCCTCTCCGGCATCCCGCAGAATATCGAACGTCACCCGCTGGACCATGCGACCATAGCGACGAAATAGTGCTGCAAGCGCATCGCCGTTCGTCGAATGCATGGTAGCCATCAGCTCGGCGTCCGATCTGGTGCCGGCTGCGTTCCTGCTCATGATGAGAACCTCTAATCGTTAGTAATGGCTATCGTGATTATTACAGCCTCTAATACCTTCGATGGTAGGTTTCCGCCCACACTGGTGATGCGGTACACAACCGCGTGTGCCAAGACGGAAATCATCTAGTCAGCAGAAGCCGAGACCAGGACCGGACTCGACGGTCCCGCAGCAATCCACTACCGGGCGGCGATCAACCGGTGCTCGGAAGGCGGCTGCTGCGAAGAAATCACCGGCGGCAAAGAAGTCGCGTGCGAAGAAACGCCGTCCGCTGCCTGCGCTCATCCGGCCGCTCGGACCGCAGGCGCGTCGCCTACGCCTCGAGCGCAAGCTGTCGCAGGAAGGTCTCGCCGCGCGCGCGGACCTGAACTACAAGTACATCGGGCGCGTCGAGCTCTCGAAGGCCGAGCCCGGCGCTGAAGTGCTGGTGCGTCTGGCGCGCGGCCTCGGAGTGTCCGTTGGCGAGCTGTTCGACACGATCACGCCAATGGACTCGATGGCTTATCGCTTGTCCCCTGCCGACGTTGAAGCGATCGCGGCGGCGCTGAAGACTCTGACCGGCATCTTCGATCGGATCCTTGCGCATCAGCCGCCTCCCCTTCCACGCCGCGCTCCACGACGATCGCGCCGCTGAGTCGAAGACAATGCAGATCGTTGCTCCAGACGATGACTTCTATGAATGGTGACGATGACATCGATAGATGGTATTGTCAAGGCGTTGGGCAGTCTATCGACGGTCAGGCACATGGCGGATGCAAAACGCACGTCGCGCTCGTCACCGATCGACAATACTGACGGATGATGTTGCGCTGCGCTCGCTCTAGGACAAGCGGGGCGGGTTTACTTGGTGGGTCGCGTGACGCTCACTCTTCGGCCGATGGTGGGCCGATCCTGTGTCTCCCGCATGCGTCGACCTCCTCCGCGCTTGATGCGCCGGACGACTTGCATGATGTCCTCTAAGTCGTGCTGTGTGGCGATGTGGGTGTGCTCGCCCGGCGCCAGGCCCGGCGCCGGTACGACCAGCTCCGCGACATCTACCGAGAGCTTGTCCGCGATCATCGTCAGGATATCGATGGTCACGTTGGCCTTACCGCGCTCGACCAGCCCCATGTGCACGGGCGTGTTCCCCACTTGTTCGGCAAGTTGCTCCTGGCTCAGACCGCGAAAGTTGCGCAACTGCCTTATTCTCTCGCCAACGCGCAACCGAACTGCTCGCAGCTTCTCTTGCATTCCTGCCCGAACTATTGGGCAAGAGGTGCGCGGGCACCACAATCTATATTTATAGTGTTAGCTCATACAACAAACTATATTTAGTGGCCCTCTGCCCTGCCGTTGGGGACACTGAGCATACTCTCGTGGTGCTCCAGAGGTCCTCGACAGCCGACGCCGCCGCACAGCCCGTCAGTGAAGAGTCTTGGCGCCTGTCCACACGCGCCTGTCTCGGCGACTCGAGTGCCTTCGGCCGCCTTCTGACTCGTTGTGTCCCGCGACTACGCCTGTGGGCACATGGACGGCTGCCGCGATGGGCGCGGACTCTGGCGGATACGTCGGATCTCATCCAGGATGTTCTTCTCCGCACCATTCGTCGGCGCGGAGCATTCCAGCTTCGGGGTCAGCGCGCCCTCGGAGCGTACCTGCTCAGGGCTGTCCAGAACCGCATCCGCGACGAGCATCGTCTCTTTGCGAGGCGTGGCACGCATGAGGTGTCCCGTGAGCTTGCAGATCCCGTCCCCTCGCCCGTCGAACAGACGATGGCGAACGAGCGGTGGGTATGTTATCGCAGAGCTCTGGCGCGCCTGGCGCCGAGGGACCGTGAGCTAATCGTCGCCCACGTGGAGCTCGGCTACAGCCACGCGCAGCTCGGTTGCATGATCGGTCGGTCCCGAAATGCCGCGAGAATGGCTCTTCAACGCGCGGTTCGCCGGTTGGCGGAGCAGATGGGCGAACGCTGAGCCGCGCCGACTCCTGGTGCAGGCCACCGAGGCCTTCATCGATAGAGCACTCATCGATTGGGCCACTCTGCTCGGACGCGCCCGCGGCGACCGGGACCGCGCGATTGTTCAGAACCTCTGTTTCCTCGACAGCATTCGCGAAGCAGCGGGCCGCGCTCGCAGCACCAATGCTCGGCAGGCGTCGGGCCGGCGTGAGGCAAGGCCGGCACCCGAGCGCCGGTCACCAACGTCGCTGCTCGTTCGTCTGGTCGTGGTGCTCGCAACGACTCAGGTAATCTGCAGCTTGGTCGTTCTGGCGACGGCGCTCGCGAGCGGTGAGTCGATCTCGAACCGGGCGCCCCAGGTCGTCCTGACGCTGGGCTTCGCAGCAGCGAGTCTATTCCTCGGGACGGTCACGTCGCGGGACCCGCGCAGCCTCTACTTACTCGCGTTCTTCGTATGCGCCGCAAGCGCGTTCGCTCGCGGCGCGTTGACGGGCCTCCGCGAGGGCTGGGCCGAGTCGATCGATCCGGTAACCCAAGGGCTCTTTCCCGAAACCTTCATACCCGGCTGCATGTGGCTCTTCGCCCTGGACTTTCCCCGGGTGCGGCGATTCACTGTGTTCGACATGCTCACCCGCCATGGTGCAGCCGCTACGTGTTTCCTCGGTAGCTTGGTCTTTGGAATCAATGTGGTTGCTGCGTATCACCCTGTCGACCAGGGTCTGCTCGTCTACCTCTTGCGCGACCACCCCAGTAACGCGTTCTGGCATCTGTTAGCGGCAACGCTTGTTCCCGCCGTGGCTGTGGTTCTGGTGCGCTCCCATCGCGCTCCTCCATCGGAGCGCCGCAAGGTGGCGCGCTTTGCCTGTGCGATCACTGCGGGCACGACGCCATTCCTTCTATTTGGCGTCGCGCCAATCGTGTGGCCAGGCGTTGGTGCGTGGCTGCTAGTCGTGAGCCCTTTTCAGCGCATCTGGCTCGTTCGTCTAGTCATTACCGCACTCGCGGTCACACCAATCCTGGCCACTGCCGCGGTAATCGTCGATCGCCCCCTCGAGCTTCAATCAATCCTCCGCCGCGCGTGGCGCTATGCGCTGGCACGGAGCGCATTGACAGCGCTCGTCGCTGCGCCGTTCGTCGTGCTCTTCCTGGCGCTGTATGGGCTGCGAGATGTCGTGATCGCCGATCTCTTCGCCGACTCACGGGCCTGGCTGCTGCTCTCGTGCGCCGCTGTCGGCTGCCTCCTCCTCTTCGCGCGCTCGACGCTGCTCGAGACCGTCGATCGGCGCTTCTCCCGCCGTGCCGCAGACCATCGTGAGCTGCTCGCCCGAAGCCTGGAACGCGTGCGCAACGCACGCGGCCAGCGGGAGATTATGGTGACCGTGAAGAGAGAGCTGTGCAAGAGCATCGGCGCAGCCGCGGTCCACCTACTCGTGCCCAAAGGCGGCGACGCCTTCGCCGAACCTTTCGGCGGGAACACACAGCTACCTCGCGACGCCGCTATAGTCGCCATGCTCCAGAAGTCGACGACGCCGCTCGATCTCTCGGGCGGTGGCCCACTTTTCGCGCTGCTCCCGAAAGAGGAACGTGATTGGGTGGCGGCCAACGACGTTGAGCTCGCCGCTGCTCTCACCCGCCGCGATGGCACCGTGGCTGCAATTGCGTTGGTCGGTCACAGGGTGGGCGGCCTTCCATTCGATGAGCGTGATCGTTGGTTCGTGACCACCCTCACGACCGCAGCCGCCGCGGTGTGGGATTCAGCTCGCAGCACCAGTCGCGCGGGCGAGGCCGCGGGCCATGCCAGCGGCCGGGGTGAGGCAGCCCTCGAGTGCCCGCGCTGTGGGGTGGTCGTTGACACCGGACCGCTGCCGTGCTCTTGCCGAGTCGACGCGAGTCTTGCCTCCCTGCCTCGCCGTCTCCGCGGGAAGTTCATCGTCCAGCGACGGCTCGGCGCAGGCGGCATGGGCGTCGTCTACCTGGCGCGGGACACGACCCTCGATCGCGAAGTGGCGCTGAAAACTCTGCCAGAGCTCGGCGAGGGCGGTGTGTCGCACCTCCGTGAGGAAGCGCGCGCGATGGCCACCCTCAACCACGCCTCGCTCGCAACAATCTATGATTTGGAGATCTGGCGGCACACGCCAGTGCTCGTGGTCGAGTATCTGCCCAACGGAACGCTGGCCCATAGGCTGACAGGTGGTCCGCTGTCACCGGCCAGCGCCGTCCGCGTCGGCCTCACCTTGACGCGGGCTCTGACGTACGTTCATTCCAAAGGTCTGCTTCATCGCGATCTCAAGCCAAGCAATATCGGGTTCGCAGCGACCGGCGCGCCCAAGCTCCTCGACTTCGGCCTCGCTACCCTGATTCCGCCCTCGACGGACGTGGATCGCCAACGTGGCGCCAGCGCCCCGATCGCGGCCAGGGCCCCGTTTGCTGGCACACCCGCGTATCTGCCTCCAGAGGCGTACGAAGGGGCACCTCCGACGACCGCATTCGATCTCTGGGCCCTCTCAGTGGTCATGCTCGAAGCAATGACTGGCGTGAATCCCTTTGCGACTGCCGATCGAGTCCGGCTGTCCCATCGCGGCAGAAACAGTCATTCTGCCGATCTCTCCGCATACCTGAGTGACCTGCCCCCCGCCCTGGGTCCCTTCTTCGAGCGCGCCCTCGCCCGCCGGCCAGAGTCGCGCTTTCACACAAGCTCGGAGATGCACTCCGCGCTCGAAGCTGCCGCCAGCTCTCCGTCATTCAGCTAGGTCGCCTGGACAGCTCATGCCTCTCCGTCGACGCACATTACTCGTACGCCCAGATGCTCACCTCCTTCCGCGCCCTTCGCCGCCATCTCACCCGGCGCCTGCGTTGATTGATCCTGGTGTCGATGGAATATATCTGGTTACTCCAGAGTCTACGTTTAGATCTGTCGACGCTGACAACAGTCATCGTCTAGTTATGACCGATCCATGAACTTAATGAAATAAACGTGTCGCCGCACAAGTCTATAGAGAGATCACACAGGATCGAGAGTTACAAGTGCACCGCGACGACTACTGGGGCACGGCCAGTGCGAACCACGGATTTCGCGTCGCCCTGCCATCGTTTTGCCACATTTCGACTCTTGGCGTGCGAGACACGGCAGTTAGTGTCCAACATCGAGAATCTCTCGAACCGAGATCGTCCTCCGCCGAAGGCGACTCTATCTCCGTGAGGAGACACCTGGCGCTCATACCCACCAAGCAAGCCGCTAGGCCGCTGCACCGGCACAGGCACGTCTCTTGCTGCATGCAACGCCCAAGCAAGACGTCGTCACGAACGACGATGATCGTCCGATCGGTTAGCTGTTCTCATGTGTCGGTTCCTCGAGCTTCAGGCCAGCCTCTCTTCTGTCGTGGCAATAGTGCTTCTCGTCGGCTCCACGGCGCACGGTCAAACCGTCGCCAGAGCTGAAGGCACCGTCACAATTTGCGGTCAAGAGGTGAAGCCGCCGGCCAACCTGCCGCCGCCAGGCTCACCGCCGGTCTTCTGGTTGATCGTCCCCTGCTTCGAGGCGCAAGGGGGGCAGCCGGTAGTCGAGGCGCAGACCTACGTGTACTACATCCAGAGCCTCGCGAAGATCAGCCGGCCCTCGCAGAACCAGTGGACGCCCTGGAGTGAACAGCTCGAGCAGAGCCTCATTGCCGACTTCCAGCGTCTCTGGGGAACCAACTTTCTCGACAACCTGGCAGTCGACGTCC
>WHTT01000013.1 GCA_009377605.1 Luteitalea sp. | reverse complement strand
ATACGTGAGCGACACAAAGACCTCGCGGCGCTGCCGCTTCCACTCCGCGACGGCCGCCTTGACGAGCGAGGCCCCGACCCGATGGCCCTCGCCGATCAGTAACTCGTGCAGCCGCGTGGCCGTGAGCTGCTGCTTGCCGCCCGTCCAGTTTTTCGACGCCGCCAACAAGGCGTCGATGCGTGGGCCGACCTGCTCCCACACCGGCCGGGCTCGTGGCTGGGCCTCCCGTCGCACGGGCTCCGCCCCCTCGACGTACTTGCGGACCGTGACCCGCGAGATCCCGAACTCCTTCGCGACCTGCCGGCGGGAGCGGCCGTCGACTAACACCTTATGGCGAATGACATGTACCTGGTCCACCTTGAGCATCCTCTCCAGCGAACCCGCGGAGCTGGTAGCCCCGCAAGCCCACCATCAGGCCTCCAGGTGGATTAGTTTCCGATCGGCGAGTGGATCACTTTCCGAGCGGCGCGCCCACGAACAGGCAACTCCAAATAGCCGATGTTCTTCACCGCCTGTGGATCGAGGCGCTCGCCCAATTGCGCCAAGTAGAGACTCTTGGGCGTGACCGGCGTGCCATGGGAATCGACAGTCCCCTCCGGCAGGTCCGGTTTCGAGTCGAATGGCCGCGGCGCCCTGGATACGCCCTTGACTTCCTCGCTCGCTGGCCGATACAAATCGTGACGTATTATGCACATAGCACTGCGTAATACGCAACATGCGGGATGCACCCACTGCCTGCAGCTTGTAAAACACGAACCGCTTGGGTACGCGGGCGTTAGAACGCGACGGCTGGCGGCTTGGCTGCGGAAGCGGCTCCGCTCGCGTCTACCGCACGAACAGCAGCCCGCCACGGCTGGTCTCAATTCATTACCACCCGACAAGACGTACGGCGCGAAGATGCTTCAAGGGCTCTTGGAAGATACGGGCTGGACCGAACACGATCTGCGGCGCCTGAAGCTGATTAAGTGAATTGGCGGCGCTGTCTGAGTGGCGTCCGCCGGATGGCATCGCAGATTTCGCGGAGCACCGAGCCGAGATCGGCGCTCGTGGCGCGAAACTGATCGGCGTCGATCACGAGCGGCGCACCGAGCACGACGAGCGGCGCACCATAGGACGGACAGGAGATCGCCTGTTGAATCGACAGGCCGCCCACCGCCTGGACCGGGATCGACACCGCGTCCACCACGGCTTCGAGCTCATCGAGCGGGCTCAGGCCCGAGATCATTCGTCGCTCGTCGTACCCGATGTGGTGGATGATGAAGTCGACGCCCAACGATTCCAGCCAACGCGCGCAGGCCACGCGGTCCTCTGCCGCAAGGTTGTCCCCCATGACCTTCACACCGTAGTCGCGGCCGGCGTCCACGACACGCCGAATCGTGGCCTCATGGGCACGCCCCATCACCACGACGAGATTCGCGCCAGCCTTGGCCATCATCTCCGCTTCCAAATAGCCTCCGTCCATCGTCTTCAAGTCGGCGACGATCGGATGATTCGGAAAGCGGCCACGCATGGCCTCGACCGCGCGGAGTCCCTCGGCCAGCAGCAATGGCGTGCCCGCTTCCAGCCAGTCCACGCCGGCTTCCACCGCCAGCGCCGCCGTTTCCAGTGCCTCGTCGATGGATGTCACGTCGAGTGAGATCTGCACGATGGGAAAGGTGAGATGATCGAGTGTGATGCGCATTTTCCGCAGATGAATCCCGTTTGTGAGTTATGCAGAGAGCAATGATGTGAGCGTGCTTCGCGCGATGTTGCCGCCACAGAGGATGATCGCGCTTCGCTGCCCGGAGTACCGCGCAGCGGCCTTGCGGTATCCGGCGACCGCGACGCCAGCGGCGCCTTCGATCACCATGTCGTGCTCGGCGTGCACCAGGCGAATGGCCGCTGCGATCTCGTCTTCGCTCACCAGCACATGGTCGTCGATGAGCTCGCGCGCGAGATCGAACGTCACCGCTCCTGGCTCGAGACCTCCGGCCGTGGCGTCCGACAAGGTCGGTCGCTCCGGGATCTCGACGATGCGCCCGAGCGTGAGCGCCGCATGTAGCGCCGGTGCGTGCTCCGGCCAACAGCCGATGATCCGAACTGAAGGGTCCTGAGCTTTGAGATAAGAGGCAACACCCGTGACGAGCCCTCCGCCGCCCACCGCGACAAACAGAGCCTCGACCATGGAACACTGGCGCCAGATCTCGACACCGACCGTTCCTTGGCCAGCAATGACGTCGAGGTCGTTGTACGGCGAGATGTAGACGCGGCCGCTGCGCTCGGCAACCTCGCGTGCGTGGGCTTCGGTCACGGAGCTGTCGGTGCCGTGGAACTCGAGGTTGATGCTCGCATACTGCCGCAGCGCCTCCACTTTACTGCCGGGCGCGGTGGTCGGCAGGTAGATCGTTCCGCGTCCACCGACCGCTGCAAGCGCATGCGCCACACCGCGACCATGATTGCCGGTGGAAGCAGCCACCACGCCGCGGGCGAGTGTCTCCGGTGACAGAAGCAGAGTCTTGTTGAGCGCCCCGCGTAGCTTGAAGGAGCCGGTGTGCTGCAAGTTCTCGCACTTCAAACACACGTCAGATGCGACGCTCGGTGCGAGAACGTCACTGCGCTCCAGCCGGGTTTCCCGTGTGTGCGGCTGAATACGTTTCGCGGCCGCGACGATCCGATCTACCAGCGTCACCACTGTACAAACGTGCCTGTAGGCGCGACCTTCCGCCTTCGCGGCTTCGCCGCTTCGGCGAGACAAGTCAAGTCAGGCGATTCATGCGCGAGCTGACGACGAGGAGAGGCCGAAGGCGCTTCGCAGCCGTTCGAGGCTCCGCGGAACCGCGGCATCCGGGTCCTCCTTGCCTTCGAACTCGAGCGCGATGTACCCAGCGTAGTTGACCTCGGCGAGGATCTGCGCGATCCGGTCGTAGTCGAGATCGAGCGAGTACCATTCGCCGCCGCCGTCGTAGGTCTTCGCCTGAACAAAGACAGTCCTCGGTGCGATCATCTTCAGCTTCTCGTACGGGTCCTCTAGAAAGTTGCCCGTATCCATCAATGCGCCGAGCCACGGCGACTCGATGGCATCGAGGATACGCAATTGCCCTTCCGGTGTGCGGGCGAGGCCCCAATGATTCTCGAGCGCCAGCAACACGCCACACTCCTCCGCCTTCGGCAGCACCTTCTCGATGCTATCGATGCACCACTTGAAGCCTTCGTCTTCCGTGTGGCCGGGCAGCACCGGCTCGATGCCACGTGCCTTCATCAGATCGTCGAACGACTCGATGGTGTTCCAGCGGCCCGTGTTCAACCGCATACATGGAATACCCATCTGCCCGCACATCTCGATGCACTTGATCGTGTGATCGATGTCCTTCTGCCGCGCCGCCGGATCTGGATCGACGAAGTCCTGGTGAATCGACAGGCTGACCAGCGCGACACCATTGACAAACGCGTGTCGCTTCAACTTGTTGAGATACGCGGAATCTTCCCCGGACATCTGGCGATGCAGCACGTCCACCCCTTCGACGCCGAAGTCAGCCGCCTTGTCGATGACCGTCTCAATCGGCACCTTCTCGGTGCGGAAGTGCCAATACGAATAGGTAGACAGCGCAAGCTTCACGCGCCGGCCGGAGGCTTGCGCGGGCGCAGCGTGGGCTGCTGGAGGCGTAGTGAACGCCGCGGCAGCGCTCACGCAACCGGCTGCCGCTAGAAACTGACGCCTGGATCGGGACATGTATGAACCTCATCGCTGGACCGCTCGCGGCCGTGGCGCCATCGACGCCTCCGTGCCGTCGTCGATTCTATGCGGAAACGCCCGTCGGGATGTACGCTCCCCTCCGGAACCCTTGCGCGGCCCGCAAGAACGAGTAGACTGTGCAGCATGAAGAAGATTGTCACCACACTCTGTCTTGCTTCATTCGTGGCTCTCGCAGGCTTGGCGGCGTCGACGCAGCAGGCGGATGATGAGGGCTGGATACCGCTGTTCGACGGCAAGACGCTCGAGGGCTGGAAGGCCGGCGAGAACGCGGAGACCTTCACGGTCGAGGACGGCGCCATCGTCGTCGATGGCCCGCGCGCGCACCTCTTCTACGTGGGACCCGTACAGGAACACGACTTCGAGAACTTCGAATTCAAGGCCGACGTCATGACCACGCCCGGCTCGAACTCTGGGATGTACTTCCATACGGCCTACCAAGACGAGGGCTGGCCGAAAGCCGGCTTCGAGATTCAGGTCAACAACAGTCACACGGATCCGAAGCGCACCGGCAGCCTGTACAACATCCAGGACAACTACGAGGCGCCGGCGAAAGACGACGAGTGGTTCACGCAGCACATCATCGTTCAGGGCACGCGTGTGTTGGTGAAGGTGAATGGGAAGGACGTGACCGATTACACCGAGCCAGAGTCCAGCGATACGCCATCCAAGGAGGCCGGTAGCAGATTGTCGCGAGGCACGTTCGCGCTGCAAGGCCACGATCCGCAGAGCAAGGTGTTCTACAAGAACATCATGGTCAAGCCGCTACCCTGAACGTTCCCACCGACGTCCGGCACGGATCGCGCATCGTCAGCTGCCCCACGTAGGCAACCGGTAGCATGGTCGCTATCAGCCTTACAGCGCTCCATGCGTCCACGGTCCGGTGACAGCGATGCTAATGCCGGGTGTTTGAATGTTGAAGAAGAGCCATTCTCCGTCGGGGCTGAAGTTCACGCCTGCAATCTCACTTCGGCGGTAGTCGCCTGTGAAACCGCGCTCACCGCGGAGCACGACGTTGTTCCGAGCGAAATCGAAGATCTGACCGTCGGTGGTGAGACCCCGAACGAACTGCTCACCCTGACCGTCCTCGGAGAGCAACAGTCCGCCCCGCGGGCTCACGCACACGTTGTCCGGCATGTCGAGCACATCGGCGCCCGGCGATTCGAAGACGAGCCGCAGGCGCTCGGCGGCCGGGTCGTACTCCCATACCTGGCCGCGCTCGGCATCGCCGCCAGAGGTCGCGAGGAAGTAGATGCGTCCCTGGCCGTGCCACGCACCCTCCAGCCGGGCAAAGATGGCGGCGCCCTGCTCGTGGCCTTGTGTAAAGACACCGTGTCGGTCCTGTTTCGTCTCGTCGTGGTGCGCGCGCTCGGGATCGTCGATCCGCACCCACTCGACGGCGTAGGTCGCGCCGCGCGGCTGACCCTTGCGCGTGTCGAGCTGCGGCCGTCCCTTCACCGCCAGCATCTCCAACGTGCCGCCGGCTGTGAGCTTCCCGCGCTCTCGGGGGAGGAAGCGGTAGAAGCCGGCTTCTCCGTGATCCTCGGTCTCGTAGACGATGCCCGTTGCAGGGTCGACCGCCACCGCCTCGTGCACGAAGCGTCCCATGGCTCGCAGAGGCTCGGCGACCGCGCGGCCATCGGCCGGCACCTCGAACACCCAGCCGTGGGTCTTCTTCATGGGATTGTCCGGCGCCGGATCCGCAATCGCCTCCTCGCACGTCAGCCAGGAGCCCCACGGCGTCGCGCCGCCTGCGCAGTTGCGAACCGTTCCCGCGAGGCTCGCCGAGGCTTGCAGCACTCGTCCGCGGCGCGTGTCGAACTCGACGGTCGTCGTACCTCCTCCAGCCGCGGGATCGTAGGCCAGCGCCGGCGCGAACGCCCCATCGCCACTGGCGATCTCGTGGTTGCGCACCAATCGCACACGGTCGTCTCCCGCCGCAAAACAGGCCATCCCGTCGTGCAACGGGGGCGTGGGCGTCTCGTCCGCGAGGGAGTCGCGGGTCCATCCGAAGCTGACATAGCTGAAGCCATCGGGCAACAGCAACAGCGGCAGCTTGGTCGCACGGTCCCTGACCGGCCTCAGCGGGCCGTACCCGGTGACGGGCCGCGGAGAAATACCGCCCTCGGCACGCGCGAGCAGCGCCTGCAACGGCGCCACGACGCTCGCGGCGGCGGCGCCTTTGAGGAGAAAGCATCGGCGATCCAGCATGGCAATCTCGTGCGGGAACGGCTGAGCGTCATTGGTCTCGTGGGGGCGGAGACAGTGTAAGACGAAAGCGGCCAGCGCGGTACGGCACTTCGGCCGTCGACACGAAGTTTTTACTTGGCGCGCGTGTCAGCGGGGCTCTGGGCTCCGCGGTGATGCGAGGTATGCTGGCCCTGGCGGACGCATGAGAAATCGAGCGCGACAAAGCACCTCCCTGTCGTTGGTGCTGCTGATTCTGCTCACGCTCGCGATCTCTAGCTGTCGAACATTCCGACCTGTCGATTCACGGCCGGCCAATCCCCGCGGTTACGAACTGACGCTGATCCTGCTGTCGTTCGACGGCTGGCGCTGGGACTATCACACGAAAGCGCCAACGCCGAACCTGCGACGGCTCATGGCGCGCGGGACGACCGTGGAGCGTTTGATCCCCGTCTTTCCAACCAAGACCTTCCCGAATCACTACACCATTGTCACAGGGCTCTACCCGGAGCACCACGGCATCGTGGCAAATAGCATGCGCGACCCGGTCACGGGCCTCTCCTTCAGCCTCAGGGATCGGCAAGCAGTCGAAGACGCACGGTGGTGGCGTGGCGAGCCAATCTGGGTCACCGCTCAGCGACAGGGACAACGCGCGGCGACCATGTTTTGGCCAGGGTCCGAAGCGCCAGTCGGCGGTGTGCGGCCGCGCTACTGGAAGCGGTTCGATGCCGCGCTCCCCAACCAAGCGCGTGTAGACCAGATTCTCGCCTGGTTGGACCTGCCCGCCTCAGAGCGCCCGACGTTCATTGCCGGCTACTTCAGCGACACTGACCAGGCTGGACATCACGCTGGCCCAAGCTCCGCAGAAGTGCGCGCAGCCATCGTCGCGCTCGATCGCATCCTGGGGCGCCTGCTCGATGGTCTCGAGGCGCGACGGCTGCTCGACGTTGTCAATGTGGCCGTAGTCTCCGATCACGGTATGACAGACGTGCGCTCGGACCGCCGCATTGCGCTCGACGCGTTCCTGGATCTCGACACCGTCGATGTCGTTGACGTGGGTCCGAATCTTGGCCTGACACCGCGGACCGCAAACGTGGACGACGTCTATCGCCCTCTTGCTAACGCGCATCCGCATCTGCACGTCTTTCGACGGGCTGAAACGCCGGCACATTGGCACTATCGCGACAATCCTCGCATCCCACCGATTGTAGGGGTCGTCGACGAAGGTTGGCAGCTGCTGCCAAGCCTCCCTCGCACACGGCCGGCGCAGCCGGTCACGTTCGGCACCCACGGCTACGATCCCGCGGTCGTCTCCATGCACGGGATCTTTGTCGCGGCCGGCCCCGCGTTCCCGCGCGGCGTCCAGCTTGCGCCGTTCGAGAGTGTCCATCTGTACAATGCGCTCACCGCCACGATCGGGCTCAGCCCCGCTCCCAACGATGGCGATCCGGATACCGCGCAACTGCTACTCGCCGCGAAGCGCCCGCGCGAGTGACATGGCTTCCGCCACTTGCATTTCGACGACGGTTCCGTGTCATGATCAGGGCAGTACGCCGCCCGATGCGTATGCCCGGCGGACGCCTTCGTCGCGAGAACACGCTCTGTGTCACTTTCCTGGCTCAAATCCTATAGCCGGCGCTGGCGCGGCCAGACCGGCGCCGATGCCCGTGACAGCGGGCCGCACCGGCAGTTCAGGGCTGCGGTGCAGGAGGGGCTTGCGGGCGACCGCACGACGCTCGAAGGACTGTTGCAGATGCCGGGCGCGCTCGGGATCGCGGATGAGGAGGTCGAGCTGGAGCTCGAGATGGTACAGGGGGCGCTCGATCTACTCGCGCTCAAGGAGAGTCTCGTGCGGGACGGACTGCCCGTCCTCGAGCATCAACACAAGGCCCTCGGCGCGGACCGCTGCCACTTCCGCTGCTCTGCGTTCACGGTAGACGAGAGCGGCCACCGCCCTGGACGGTTGTTCCTGACCCATCGCCGGGTGATATTCCTTGCATCACCGCTGCTCGCGGTGCCGTGGAGCGCGGCGCTGTCGATCAACGACGAAGAGCGGGACATCGTGGTCAGCACGGTCACGCCTGGCGTGGCGTATCGCTTCCACTGCAACTCGTTTTCGGATGCTCGCTGCGGGGTATTGATCGCCCAGACCCTGATGAGACAGGCGAGGCCGAGCCTGGAACCGGAGCGACGATGAAGCTGCGAATCGTGTGCAAGTCGAAGATTCACCGGGCGGTCGTAACCGGCGCCGATCTGAGCTACGTTGGAAGCCTTGGCATCGATCGGGCGTTGATGCGCCTTACTGATATCGTCCCCGGCGAGCAGGTGGCTGTCTGGAATCTGAACAACGGCCAGCGCATTGAGACCTATGCGATCGAGCTACCGGAGGAGTCGGGGCAAGTTGTCGTCAACGGCGCGGCGGCAAGGCACTTCCAGCCTGGAGACGCCGTGATCATCGTCGCGTTCTGCCTCACCGATGAGCCGGTGACTCCACAGATGATCCGCGTCGATGAGAAGAACAAGTTCGTCGAGTACGTCGGGGTTGGTCCTACGCCCGTGGCGTAATCGTCTTACGCGGTCGCGCCCTGCTGTGCCTCCTGGAACGCCCGCCACGCACGATACCCGCCAGCAAGCGCCATCGCCTCGAATCCCAACGCTCCGAGCTCGCGCGCCACACGGGCGCTCGTGGCCTCGTCCGGTCAAGAGCAGTAGGCAACGACGCTCCGATCTTTAGCGCGGTTGGCAGCCCACTCCTCGACCTGATCGGGCGCTACGCGGATGCTACCGGCGAGCAGCTCGGGCTCGGCCTCGTAGTGTGCACGCGCTCGAACATCGATCACGACCGGCGGCTGCGGTCCTCGGAGCATGGTTGCGAGCTCCTCGGGCGTGACGACCCGGACGTCCTCGGGCGTGTCCTCGAACAACCCACCAAACGTGGCTTCCCGCTCCTCGGCCAGCACGCTCTCCGCAGCTCGGCGGCTGTACCAACTGGTGAGCGGCGTTGCCGACATGCCGTGCAGCACGACCGAGACGAGAACGACGATTCCCGTCAGCGCCAGCAGCTCTTCGCCTCGCGGCACACCGCCCTGAACGGCCAAGAGCGCCAGGAGCAGTGAGTTCAAGCCGCGCGGACCGAACCAGCCGATGAAGCGGCGCGCGGCGCCGCTCATGTGCGCGCGGTGCAAGACGAGCCGCATCACCAGCGGACGCACGACGACGAGGGCGATCACTGCCAGGAGCAGAGCCGGCCAGATTGCCACGCGCGTGACGAGCGACGAGAGCACCACGCCGAAGAGAATGAAGGCCATGAGCATCATCATCTCGGAGGTGGTCTCGCCGTAGTCGAGGAAGCACTCGCACAGCGAGATGTTGAACACCGTCACGGCCAGACCGGCAAAGAACGCCGATAGGAAGCCATCGCCGCCCACCGCCTGCCCGGCGAAGTACGCAGCGAGCACGAGGCCGATCCCATACAGCGCCTGGAACTCCAGGCGAATGGGAAAGCGTCGGTCGACCACGCCGACGAGCCGCGCGCCGGCGCCGCCCACGATCAGGCCTACGAGCGGGCTCACGACCAGCAGCTTCACGAGCAACCCGGCCCAGTCTGCCGCACCGCTCGCGCGCCCGGTGAGCAGCGCAATCAAGACGAGAACGATGGGCAAGACGACGAGGTCGTTCATGCCCGCCTCGATGCTCAGGGCGCGGCGCACGGGGCGCGGCAGCCTTGCGTCGCGCACGACATCGCGCAGCACGACCGGATCGGTCGAGGCCAGCACGGCACCAATGAGCAATCCTTCCAGCCGTGACAGGGAAAGCAGGTGGATGGCGGCTTCGCTGATCCCGAGGATGATGAGAATCGTGCCAGGGCCCAGCGTGAGCACTGGCACTCGCCATTCTCGTTTCAGCTCCTCGACTTGCACTTTGACGGCGTCCAGGAAGAGCGCCAGCGTCAGGCTCACGACGGCCACGATCTCGAGCACGGGATGATGTGGCTCGAGGTGCAGCACGTTCGTCCATCCGAGCACCAAGCCGAAGCCGAGAAAGATGATGGGCAGCGACAGCGGCGCCCGCTCGACGATCCCGGAGGCGAGTGCTGACACGAGCAGCACGACCGCGAAGAGTCCCATCCCGAGCAGGAGCTCTGACATGTCTAGGGAGCCTCTGTGAGCAAGAGGTTAGCGGTCCAGGGGAGCTCGTCGCAGTCGACGCCGCGTGCGGTGGCGGTCACCCGGCTCTCGGTTGCCTCTCCCTCGAGATGGAGGGTGCCGCTGCAACCGCGCGGCGAGCTGTAGGTCGTGTCGAGACGCAGTGGGGTTGGTGGATCGGCATCGTCGAGCACCACCTCTCCGCCAAAGCTCGTGTTGAGCCACTCGCTCTGGATGTTGCACGCCGCGTCCGCGCGCGGCTCGTCGCCGCCTGCCCGCGGCGTAAACAGGCAGGAGACCTCACCGTCCACGGGCGGCTCGGCGCCGACGTTCAGGCTGATCGTTCCGCGCCATACGCCGGATAGGAATACGGGGACGCCTGGACCACTTGGTGAGTCGTCGTTGCATCCCACGAGAGGCAGACCGATGAGAAGCGCTGCAACAAGGTGCCTCGCTGAAGGAATCATGTCCTTAAGCTTCCATGGCCCCTGTCGCCTCGTCAATCCAGAAAAAGGAACCGGGTATCTTTTTCTCTATGCGCCCCTCACGCCGACTTCGTCGAGATGGCGCAGGAGGCCCGCGGGGTCCTCGTAGACACGATACGCGCCTGCTCGGACCAGCTCCTCTTCACCGTACCCGCCGGAGAGCAAGCCGATACCCAGCGCGTTCGCGCGGCGCGCGGCGAGCAAATCCCACACGCTGTCGCCAACGACAATGGACTGCGCGATGTCGACGCCGAGCCGCGCCGCTGCCGCCAAGAACAGATCTGGATCTGGCTTGGCGTGCGCCACCTTGTCTCGGGTGATGACCGGTGTGTCTGGGCGCAGCCCCAACGATTCGAGCGCCGGTCGCGCGCTCTCCATCCGACCGCTGGTGGCAATGGCCCACGGCACACCCAGCTTCGTGAGCGAATCGAGCAGCTCGCGCGCGCCGGGTAGCGGTCGAACGTGAGACACGAGACGAGCGTAGGCCTCTGCGTGCGCACGCTGGAGGCGGACCACCTCGTCTGCGCTCAGCTTTGCCTCCGTTTCTCGAAGCAGCGCATTGATGAGCAGGCCGCCGCTCATACCGATTCGGCGGTGGATGCGCCAGACGGACAAGCGGATGCCCGCGGCCTCGAGCGCCTCCCGCCAGGCGAGCACATGCTCGTAGACGCTATCGACCAGCGTGCCGTCCAGATCGAACAGAATCGCCGGCCGACGCTCGACGTCGGTGTGCGAAGATTCCATGGTCGCAAGATACCATCACCCGCTCCGTGGGGGCTGTGCACCGCGGAGAAGCGTCCAGCCCATCGCGGCGAGCAGGATCAATTTGATCACCTCACCTGTCATGTACAGCAGGTGCGTGCTCGATGGCGGCGGAGTCTGCCCCTGGATGACCATGTCTGCGCGCGCGGAGAGCACAGGAAGGAGAAACACCTGCTCGACGAGCAGCACGGCCCCGATCCCGACCAGCATGATCCGTACGAGCTTGGGCGGTCGAGTGACGAACGCCAGGATGGCGGCAATCGGGAACATGATGCGCTCGACGCCGGCAATAGCCGCGAAGACCACCTTCCCCACCGACAGTCCGACCGCGCGAGTCAGGCCGGGAGCATCGAACCTCACGATGGCCTCGATGGCAATGCCGATGAGTAGGCCGATCCAGACAAAAGCAAGGGCAGCAAGGAGGAGACGGGCCCGTGTCATAAGCCATGTCGAGCATATGCGATCACGGGTGCTTCGGGCTCACGAAAGACCACGGTCCTCGGCGCGCCCGAGGGTGACCGATGCCCTCCCTCGCCGGTTGCCGTCAGGGTTGAACGAGACGAGAAGCACGTGCTACGATCGGCGTTCGCGGAGGTGAGCGCCCTGCTCACAAGGCCACCGCGAGTCGTGTGGGCCGCTAGCTCAATTGGTAGAGCAGCAGACTCTTAATCTGCGGGTTGAAGGTTCGAGTCCTTCGCGGCTCACCAGCTCTCATTGCATTCGAGCTGGGCTCGCCCCGAGTTCCTCCGCTCGCGCCGCGCCCTGCGGGCGCGCCGCTCTGCCCGAGTCCTTCGCGGCTCACCATATTTCTTAGCAATTGTTCAAATTCCACGGGCGGTTCGCCCGGATCGTCCTCGTTGGCCCCAACGCTGACCCCAATTGACCCAATGGGTCCGATGCGGGTCGCGCGTAGGCGCGACTCTGAGCGCGATAGCGCCGGGGAACATCGCGTTCATCTCCTTGGCGGCTTGCGCCTGAAGGCTGTCGCTGACGTGGCCGTAGTATCCATCGTCACGCTGATCTGGCTGTGGCCGAGCGTGGCCTGGACGTTGCGATCGTCGAGGGGCGTGCCGATGGTTGACGAAAATACTAAAGCGGAGTGCTTCCATCGATCGGCGTTCGCGCGGCGCTCCAGGGCTTGACGCACCTGCTGGGTGCGTAGGGCGTCTTGGGCGAACTTGGGCAGCGCGAGCGTTCGCCGGCCGCTCTTCGTCTTGACGTCATCGATGAGCGCCAGACCGTGCGGTCTGACGCCTTTGGCTGGATCCATTGGCGGCTCTGGCGACGTACAGCAAGCCGCGGTGGAGATCCACGTCTTGCCAACGGAGGCCCAGGCTTTCGCCGAGTCGTAAGCCGATGGCGAGGGCTCCCGTGAAGAACGCCTCGAGCCGATGCGCGGCGCTCGCCGCGATGAACCCGTCGGATCCTCGCAACAGTCTGTTCGGTTTGCGCAGCTCGGCCGTTTATAACTACTGAACCCACTGTAGAGCTTATCGGCTTAGACGGGAGGAGGACCCCGATGTCGAAGTGTGCTTTGGTTGGGCTCGCCGTTGGTGTGAGCCTCTTTTGTGCCCTGCCTGCCGCCACCACAGTATCCGCCCAGCCGTCGTTTGAGCGTGGATGGATCGACGTCAACATCGGCATTGCCGGGGCTGCTGAGGACAGCCGCGGGATACGCGGAACACGAATCGTGAACCTCGAAGAGGCCGCCTTCGATGTGACCTACCGCAGACCGCGCGGTGCGGACTTCGACTTTGGCGGTGGGTTCATGTTCACGCCGCTATTCGGCGCCGGTGTGAGCTTCACAGGGACGGCCCACCAAGATCCTGCGGACCTTGCGATTCGCATTCCCCATCCGATTTGGGCGAACGCCTTCGGGAATGCGTCTGGTGAGACCGGCCAACGCCTTGAACACACCGAAGGCGGGGTTCACCTTCAAGCGATGGCAGCCCTTCCGCTGCCTAACGACCGTGTTCGTGTGCGCGTGTTCGGCGGACCGACCTTCTTCCGCGCCAAGACCGAGGTGGTCACCGAGATCCGCTACGACCAGGTCTATCAAATCTTCGGGCCAGGCAACGCCGTGGAAATCTCCGAGTACGACAGTGTCTCCATCGAAGAAACAGGTTGGGGCTTCCACGGAGGTGGAGACGTGAGCGTGTTCTTTACCCGCGTCGTAGGCGTTGGGGGTTTCGCGCGATTCTCTCGCGGGGAGGTCACGATCGACGACTCTCGCGTGCTAGCGAACAGCCCTACTGATCTGAAGGTCGGCGGATTTCAGGCCGGCGGCGGTTTGCGCCTGAAGTTCTGATCCCGGAGATGTCAGCCGAATCACGGGCGATCAATATCATGATCATCATCGCAGTGTTTGTCAGCTTGCTCGCGGCGCAAGATTCGATGCTGTCCGCCAACGCTGTGCGTCCATCTCTCGGCGGTCCGCTTGCCTCGCCATCTGGCAAGGATCCGAGCGCGGGACAAGCCAGCGGACGCACCATTGAAGATGAATTCTTAGATTGGGTCCGGCTGAACGAAGAGGGCGGTCGAACGGTTCAGACACCCGTCTACATGCGTTTGTTCGCGATCAGCAAGACAAACCTGGGCACCGGAGGTGAAGGAGGCAAGGAGTCGCGCGTCGCCGAAGCCAAGATGTTGCAGGCCCAAGGGCCCGTACTACTCCGTGAAGCGTTCCTCTCCAAAGCCAGGGCACTTGGGCTGAACGCGCGCGGGCACGACGATCGCCCACTCACAGAGCTGCCGGACACGGCGATCGTCATCGAAGGTGAGTTCGTGAAGATTGATCCAGGCAGTCGTGCCAAACGCCATTGGTTGGGCTTTGGAGCCGGCAAATCATCGATCGAGATCGCCGGGCGAATCGTCACGCCTACGGGCAGCTTATTAGCGGAGTTTCGGCACCGTCGGATTGGTGTCATGGGCGTCTACGGAGGCGACTCCGTCGGCAAGCTACTCTCAGACACGCGATCGAACGGTGAGGATCTTGCTGAATTCGTCGGCGCATGGCTGACCGACAAACTCCCCAGGCGGTGAGGCGCGCCTGGCGTGAAGGCTGGTTGACGATGCAGAAGGATCGCTCAACGACTAAGAACGGCCGCAACCCACGGAAGATTACGCGCGTCTACACACGGATGTCAGCGCTCACCTGAAACCGCGTAAATCTGCACAGTGGTCGTCGTAGGCGGTCTTCGTCTTTGTTCTTCTGAAGAAAAAGAGAATGGCTGTGGGCGCTGTGGGAATCTCGCGTTCTGTGCGAGATTTCCAAGCAGCTGTGGGCGCGTTCTGTGCGTCCATAGCAGCGTCAGCGTCCACAGCCTCTTCGTTGAGCGATCGGAGGCGGCTCGCGTAAGCTGACGGTCGCGGTGGTTGAGGTGAGGGCCTGGAGCTTGGACCTCCAGACCCTCGGGTGACCGCCTCGATGCTCCGACGCGAACCGAGCCGGTCGTCTCTCTTGTGCCACGGTTTGACTCGCGTGTCCAGTCGGAACGCCGCGCCGCTCCGACGTCGTGGCCACGCCGCTTCGCCAGAAAATCTGCCGGCGCTGCAACAGACTCTTCGCGATCTGCGCGTCGTGTGATCGTGGCCACGCGTATTGCTCGGCGGGGTGTCGCACGGCCGCCCGCCACGCCTCGGTCCGCGCCGCGCGGCGGCGCCACCGGGTCAGTCCGGAAGGCCGCCTCGATCATCGGGATCACCAGCGCGCGTATCGCGCCCGCGTGAGGGATCAGACTTCCCGCCGCGCGGCACCGCCCGTGACACTGCCTGCGGACACGGCGACGGATCGATCGCCGACCGCGCCCCTGGCGGGCGCGTTGCGCTGTATGGTTTGCGGCCGCGAAAGCGCGTGGCTCCTTCCACCGCCCTGGCGAATCCGTCGCGTGTCCTCGGAGACGCCCCATGATCACGCCCGAGCAGCACGCCGAGATTCGCCGTCTGTATTTCGGCGAACACTGGAGGGTCGGCACCATCGCCGCCGCCCTCGGCGTTCACCATGACACGGTCCGTGCGGCCCTCGCGCACGACACGCAGACCGTGCGGCGTGGCACGTGCCGCGCGACGATCCTCGATCCCTACCTGCCCTTCATTCGCGACACGCTGGCGCAGTATCCGCGCCTGCGCGCCACACGACTCTTCGAGATGGTGCGCGCCCGCGGGTACACGGGCTCGGTCGTCCAGCTCCGGCGCGTGGTGCACACGCTGCGCCCGGCGGCGACGCCGACCGTCTATCGCCGCTTGACCACCTTGATGGGTGAAGAGGCGCAGGTCGATTGGGGCGCGTTCGGATCGATCCAGATTGGCCACGGTGCCCGCCCGCTGTCCGGCTTTGTGATGGTGCTGTCGTACTCGCGCGCAGTGTTTGCGCTCTTCACGCTCGACCAGACGCTCGAGAGTTTCCTCCGCGGCCATGTCGAGGCCTTCCAGGCGTGGCCCGGCGTGGCACGCACCCTGGTCTACGACAACCTGCGCAGCACGGTGCTCGAACGGCAGGGCAGTGCGATTCGCTTTCATCCGCGGCTGCTGGAGCTCGCCGGCTATTATCACTTCGCCCCACGGCCCTGTACGCCTGGCCGCGGGAATGAGAAGGCCTACGCTTCATACTGCACCTCATTGGCTGGATGTGTCGCGGATCGTCGCTCACGGTCCCATCGCGCGATCCCCTTCGAGGCGTAGCGCGTGGGCGCATCGGCGCCTGGTGGCTCAAACAGATATTGGGGCTTGTCGTTGTAGGCATGCGCGCGCAGCAGCCCGGCACGCCGCCAGTGCTTGGCGGTCGCCGTCGAGATCTGTAGGGCGCTGGCGAGTTCCGCCAGCGTGAGCAAGCCGCGTTCGCGGAGCCGCTCGTACCGGGATCGTAAATGATAGTGGTCTCGGACGCGCGCCACCATCATGATATCCACCGGCTTACCCGTCCCAGAGCGAAAGCCTCTGTCGGTGAGCACGCGCGCGATCTGGACGTCGGTATAGTCGGCAAGGAGGCGGTCGATCTCGGCGACCACTTCGGCGCTCGTTTGGCGCAAGGCCCAGGCTGGCGCCGGCCGCGGCAAGGTCAGCGTCTGCGTCGCCCCGCCGCGGAAGCGTACGTGCACGACGAGCTCGTTCCCTTTGACCAGCGTCACGTCCTCGACGATCAGTCGCAGCATCCGCTTCCGCTCACGGTCCGGCGTCGCCGCATCGCGCCAGAGGCGTGGGACATCATGCGCCAGGGCCAGAATGCGGGCCCGCTGTTCGTCGCCGAGGACCACACAATCGGCGTCGTGCTGCTGTCGATACCGTTCCTGCGTGTCGTTGAGGAGGCGTAACTTGCCATTCCAGTCCGCTTCCAGCGAGTCGGCGACTAGCCGATTGTTGGGATCGACCCGCATGAATCGTTGGCGCGCGAGATCGACGTCGTACTGCGCACGTTCGACCGCCTTGCGACGGAGTGCGTCGGCCTCATCCAGGCGGCTCTGGAGTTCTTGCTGGATCCCCAAGGTCACCTCGAGGGCCATCGGACTGACCGCGTCGACGACAAGCGCGCCGATCGCGTTATCGATGCTCGCTCCCGTGATCTGTTGGCAAATGGCATGGCCATGTTGGATGCCTTCGCGTTGGCAGGTGTAGATCGGGGCCAGGGTGCCACGCGATTGGTGATACCGCACCGTCATCCGTAGGCCGCACCGGCCGCAGAGGACGAGGCCCTGCAGGAGCGCCGGGCCTTCGCGGGGCGGACTGCGCCGACGATCGTGGCCATACCCCGCGGCGTTGTCGCGGAGCATCGTCTCATGCTGTTCAAACTGGTCCCAGGTGATATAGCTCGGATGCGCATCCCGGACGAGCGCCGTCCATTCCTCACGCGGGAGCTTGTGGTATTTCCGATCCTGATGGCGCTGCCGCGTGCGCCCGTAGACGAACGCGCCCGCGTAGCGCGGGTTGTGTAGCACCCAGAGCGTGCGCGGATGGTCGAGGGGGCCCCAGATCACCTCGCCTTTGTGCGCGCCGTGCCACATCCGCCGCGGGAACGACAAGCCGTGGTCGCGGAAGCTCTTGACGGTCGCGGTCGCGGAGCCCGTCCGACGGAAGGTGTCGAAGAAGACGCGGATCGTGTGCTGCACCTGCTGATCGGGGTCGAGGGCGACCCGCCCCGCGGCGTCGTAGACCAAGCCGATGGGGACGCGGCATTGCAATTCGCCGCGCCGCGCTTTATTCAAGATGCCCCCGATCAGCCGGGCGCGAAGGACGTGGAGCTCCGCTTCGGACATCGTGCCCTTCAAGCCCAGTAACAACCGATCATTGAAATACGCGGGATCATAAATCCCGTCTTCGTCCAAGATGAGCGTGTCGGTCAGCGCACAGATCTCGAGGAGTCGATGCCAATCCGTCGAGTTGCGCGCGAGGCGCGAGACCTCCAGGCCCATGACCATCCCCGCCCGGCCCAGGCCGACGTCGGCCACCAAGGTTTGAAACCCGGCCCGATCGACGGCGGACGCGCCCGACAGGCCTTGATCGTTATCGACCACGACGATCTGATCGGGGGCCCATCCGAGCGCGATGGCTCGCTGCTGGAGGTTGTACTGGCGTTGCGTACTTTCCGTGTGCTCGAGGACCTGACGCAGCGACGATTGGCGGATGTAGAGATAGGCGTGTCGCTTGAGATGCCGCGCCTGCACTTTGCTATTTGTCTCGAGGGTCATGGATGTGTCTCCTCTCGCGTCGCGCCGAGCGCCATCGTCACCAGCAAGTGGGTCACCTCTCCTCGCACGCCCGCGGGCACCGCGATGCCTGGCCCGAGCCCCGGTCCTTCTGGCGTCCGCGCGGGCACCGCACAGGCTGACCAGGTCCGAATCCATCTAGCCATCCCTTGACGGATCACGAGGGCGAATCCCCGCTCGCGCTCGCCGCCGCCCTCGAGCACCGCGCGCCGCAGGCCCTCGTACCCGGCGGTGGCGTCATTGAGCATGGCGTCGTCGGGCGGTGAGTCAGGCCTTATCGTGGTCGTTTTTTTTCCTGTCGCGTGAGCGCCCGCTCGATGCTGCGGGGATGGACGATGATGCCGAAACGGTCGGCGACGTGCTGGGCCAGATCGACCGGCCGGAGTGACCCATCCTGCGCTCGCGCCTGCTGGAGAAAGGTGACGATCTCGGCGGTCAGCTTGTGGCCGCCGTGGGGCCCGCGCTTCTTGGGCAGCAGCCCTGCCAATCCGCGTTGCTGAAACGCCCGCTGCGCCTGATAGAACGAGGGTCGCGAGAGGCGGAAGGCCGCCGCGGTCGGCGTGACGGGCTGCGCGTCGATCTCGACGCGTCGCAGCATTTCGTATTTGACCTGCACGAGGTCGCGCGCGTCGAAAAAGTCGTGGGTCCCAAACACCGGATCCGTGATCTGGTCGGCGTGGCGGTTGAGGGCGCCGTCTACGCGCAACGCCTCGACCTTGGGATCGTGGCGAGACGGGCGAGTACGTTGTGGCATGTGTTAAGTAAATTACGACATACAATCCCTGGGTGTCAAGCGAGAATCCACCGGCCGATCGCAAACGATGAGAGAACAAATCGACCAATACAATCATCCGCCCTGGTCTGCACGTCTGGGGTGCTCGGCGCCGTCTCGGCGTATTTCTCTTTACAGTTGCGGCGAAATTTGCCTGACACCACGACTGGGCGACCTGCGTCAAGAAGCCGGGCGTCATCGCCGGGCCTCGGCGATCACCGCACACAGCCGGAGCAGATCCGACAGCCGACAGTAGGCTCGCCCGCTCGCGAGGGTGACGAACGGATCGGGCTCGGCGACATCCGTCCAAGTGACGGGCATGGCGGCCAGGGCTCCATCGTCATCGGCGTAGAAGACGCGGTACTCACCCCAGGTTTGGTGGACGGACACGACTTCGAACGCCCGCCCAATCAGTGGGTGGAAGGGATGGGTGACGCGGAAGAGTCGATGCGAGTCATGCGCATCGACCGCAGTTGACGGCTTTCGCCAAGGGAAAGATCGAGCGCCAAATTCAGTACCTCCGGCACGCGTTCTTTGCGGCGCGGACCTTTGCCGACGTCGACGATCTGAACGCCCAATTTCGCCGCTGGCGCGACGAGATCGCACATCAGCGCCCCCATCCCGAGTCGCGCGATCAGACCGTCGCGCAGGTCCTCGCGCAGGAGCAGCCGCGGCTCCTGCCGCTGCCCGTGCATCCCTTCGCGACTGACGTGATGCGCACCGTGGCGTCCGGCAAGACCCCGTACGTACGGTTCGACCGGAATAGCTACTCGATTCCGCACACGCACGTGCGCCGACCGCTGACGCTGCTCGCGAGCGCCACGACGGTCCGCCTGATCGCGGGGACCGACGAGATCGCTCGTCATGTCCGCAGCTACGACACGGGGCAGACGATTGAGCAGGCGGCGCATGTCGCCGGCCTCGTGGCCGCGACGCGCCAGGCGAATCCGTCGAGTGCACGCGACCGGCTGCGGCTCGCGGTCCCGGCGATCGCCACCCTCTTGGATCGCTTGGCCGCGCGCGGCGAATCGCTGCGCGTCCACACCGCCCGCTTGCTGGCCCTGCTCGACGACTATGGGCCTCACGAACTCGGCGCCGGCGCCATCGCCCACATTCTGGAAACGCGCCGCCGCCAGCGCGGGCAAAAACCGCCGATCCCGTTCGCGTTGCCCGATCGCCCGGGCGTCCGCGATCTCGATGTCACGCCGCACCGCTTGGAGACCTACGATGAGCTCACTCGATCCGATCCCGACGACGCTGAGTGACCAGCTGCGTCAGCTCGGGCTCGTCCACACCGCCGCTGATCTCAATGACCTCGTGGCGCGCGCCACCCAGAAGCGCTGGAGTCCGGTCGTCCTGCTCGAACACCTCGTCCAGGCCGAACTCGCCGCCCGTCTGCGCCACCGTGTCGAACGCCGGCTCCGCGACGCGCGCCTCGGCCGCTTCAAAGCCATGGCCGATTTCGAATGGAATTGGCCGACCCAGCTCCATCGCCCGACGGTCGAGCGCGTCTTCACCCTCGATTTCCTCACGCAACGAGAAAACGTCATCATCGTCGCCCCCAATGGTCTGGGCAAGACGATGCTCGCCAAGAATCTCGTGCATCAGGCGATTCTCGCCGGCCACTCGGCGCGCTTGGTCACCGCGGCCGATTTGATCCTGGACCTGACCAGTCAAGACACCGCCCGTGCCCTGCAGCGGCGGCTTCGCACCTATTTGCGACCCAGCTTGATCGCCATCGACGAGATCGGCGACCTCGCCTATGACGCCCATGCCGCCGATCTGCTCTTTCAGGTGGTGAGCCGGCGCTACGAACAGAAATCACTCGTGGTGACCACGAACTTACCCTTCACACAATGGGATACCGTCTTCCCGAATGCCGCCTGCGCCGTCGCCTTGATCGATCGACTGACGCATCACGCCGAGATCATCACGATCGAAGGGGAGTCCTATCGCAAGCGAGAGGCCGAGCAATCGCAGAAGGCCAAGCAGGCCCAGAAGCCGCAGCCTTCACCGAAGCCCAAAACATCACCTCTCGCTCCGCCCGATTAGTATCGGTCCAGATTTACGCGGTTTTACGTGAGCGGCAACAACGGACGGTGGGAACACCATCCCACGCCACACGGCCGCAGCCGTGCTTGAGCAAGTCCAGCGATGATGCCAGCGGCTATGGTCGGCGTTGCAGGCGGGCTCGTCGGGATCGTGGCTGGTGTCGTGCTTGGCGTCAAGGTTACGCGCGGGATGTGATCGAGTGCCAGTGCCCGGCGTGCCGCTAGCGCTATGCGTTGGCGGAATTGGAGAATCGACGCGAGCAGTTCGGCAGCCGCGACAACATATTGCAGCGCCACAAGACCGATCATATCGAGCATGCCTAGCCCCGAGGTCGCGGCGTCCTCCCCCGCGCGACAGGCACTTCCGCGCGCCGGACGCGTGCTTCCCTCCCCGAGCGCCTCTGCACCCTATGATGCCGGCCGCCTCCCTTTCGCGCCGCGCCGGCCTGGCAGCGATACCACGCGCTTCTTTCATCGTAAGCTCACCTGTAGCACCTACTTTGACGTGTGTGACGCTGTCTAGTTTGGAGACCTGCGTGAGGATCTGGTCCTGAGTGACGTCGCAGGACGAAGGTTCGGTGAAACTTTCAGCCGAGGACAGGCACGAGCGATCACATTGTGTACAGCGTGCTACACTCGTAGTCAACGGAGCGCAAAGACAATGTCAACGAGGCACGTCTCCTTTCGCATCAATTCTGAGATCTTCGAACGTCTGGAGCGACGTGGGCGGCAGGTGGGGCGCCGGCGTCCCGAGCTGATGAATCGCTACATCGACGAGGGCGTACGTATGGACGATCACCCCGGCATGGTGTTCCGATCTGGACCGGCAGGCCGACGACCAGCGCTTGTCGATGGCCCGGACGTCTGGGAGGTGGTTCGGGTGGTCCGGAACGTTGAAGCGACCGGCGACCAGGCGGTAGACGAGGCCGCTCGGTGGCTCGGCCTGCGCCGAGACCAGGTTGAAGTGGCTCTGCGGTATTACGCCGAGTACACCGATGAGATCGACGCCTGGATCGCACGCCTCGACGAAGAAGCCGCGCGCGCCCGTACGATCTGGGAGCGGCGCCAGAGCGCACTCGCGTGAAGCTGCTCGTGGACCAGATGTGGCCTGCGACCCTCGCGGACCGGTTACGCAAGCGCGGCCACGACGTCGTCGCGGTCATCGAGCGTAAGGATCTCACCCACGCGGCAGACGACATGGTCTTCGACACCTCACGCCGGGAAGAGCGTGCGGTGTTCACCGAAAATGTTCGCGATTACCTGCCGCTCGCAACCGACTGCCTCGGCAGGTCCGAGGAGTTCTTCGGCCTCATCCTGACATCCGACCAGAGCTACCCACGGGGCCACTCGAGGACGCTCGGCCGCGTCGTCGTGGCACTCGACCGCTACCTGATCGAGCACCCACCAACCGATGCTCTGCGTAATGGCATCGACTGGTTGCCAGTGGTGAACAGACCCGCCTGACCGTGGGCGTCGGGCCGAGAGATTGCAAACAAAGTGCGATCGCGCGACCGCTTATAGCGCCGTCGCTGCGTTGGAGCTGGTGATCAGGGACTTCAGCGAAGGCTCACGATGATGGAATCCGCATTCGCAAGAGCTTCAGCGTCGGTCCTCTGCTTTTCAATCTTTCGGGGGCCGAGGTGCATCGGTTCCCGGTGGGCAAGGACCAACCGCAGCACCTGCACCAGCAGATTGAGCGCCACGGGGACATGACGCACCCGACCGAACGTCGCGGCTCGCCACAGACCCGGTGTGCACGAAGACCAGGCGCGCATGACGGCTGCAAGGGAGCGCTCCGCCACAGTGGCAGCCGAACGCTTGATTCGAATCGCACCACGTGCAACTCTGAACATATGACTCAGGCGGCCAAGAAGCTGCTCGACGAGTTCGAGGTACTTCCGGACCAGGATCGGGCGGAGGTTGTCGCGGAGATCCTGTGCCGGACAGCCTGGCCCCCTCACGACCTCCCGAAGGACGAAGACTTGGTCGCGGCGGCCGATCATCTCTTCCTTGATCTTGATCGCCGCGAGCCGTCCTAAATGCGGTCGCCGCAGCGGGGTGAGGTCTGGCTGATAGACCTGGGCATGACGGCAAAGGTCCGCCCAGCGCTCGTCATCGGCGTTCCCGCAGACGATACCGATCGCGCTGGTGACGATGGTGCCGCACACGACGAGCCCGCGCGCGTCGCGATTCGAAGTGGCGATGTCCGTGCCGCTCCTGCGCGCAGACGTCTTCCACGCTCAGGTGTCGTCACCATCCCACACGCGAAGCTGACAGACGGCTCGGGAGGCTGTCACGTACACAACTGGCGTCTGTCGAACGCGGTATGCCTTTGGATCGGGCCTTTGGATCGGGCCTTTTAACAACCCAATCCAGGAAGTTGAGTCGCGGTTTCAATGGCTGGCCCATGAAACCCAGACGTGCTCTGCCCCCGCCTTTGCTTCTCAGAGGTTACAATCGGACTGTCGGTATTGTTGACGCGGCGTGAGGTGTAGGATGGGGTCTATGCTCATCGAAGTGGACATGCCGGAAACTCTGGAGGCACTTCGCCTGCCCCCCGGCGTCAACCAGCGGCTCCAGAATCTCTTGGACCGCCAAGACCGGGGGGATAACCTCAGTGCCGAGGAGCGCCTTGAGGCAGAGGGGCTCGTCGACCTCGCGGAGCTGCTGTCGTTGCTCCGACTTCGTGCCCGGCGCATCGCGCAGGAAGCCGAGGGGTGACCCGCGACATCCCGGCACATCTGCGCCGGGCAGTGATCAAACGAGCCAAGGACCGGTGCGAATACTGCGGCTTGTCGCAGGACGGACAAGAGGCGACGTTTCACATCGACCACGTAATTCCTCGAGCGGGAGGAGGGCAGAGCTCCGCTGGGAATCTCGCCCTGGCGTGTGTCTCCTGCTCGTTACGCAAGGCTGCCCGACGGACTGCGGCCGATCCGCAGACCGGGGAAAACGTCCCACTCTTTGATCCGCGTCAAGATGCGTGGACCCAGCATTTCCGCTGGGAAGGCGTGCAGCTTGTGGGCCTCACAGCAAGCGGGCGAGCTACGGTCGTAGCGCTCGCGATGAATCGGCCCCTCATCCTCGCGATCCGAAACGAAGAGGCGGCGCTCGGACGCCATCCACCACGCTGATGGGTCAGTCGGAGACTGGCAAGAGGAGGCCGTCGTCGCGATGTGGATGGCGGACAGAGGCATGCGGCTGGGCGATCACTGGTTGCGCCCACGTTGCAACAGCCTGCCGCCGCCTGCCGGCCTCTGCACACCAGACTGATGAAAGTGCTTAGAAATCGGCGCTATTTCGAGCGTCTGGAGCGACTCTTAATCTGCGGGTTGAAGGTTCGAGTCCTTCGCGGCTCACCAAAACTTCCAATAACAATCGATACGGCGCGGACTATCAATAGAGGGAGTATCGCCTGCAATGAGCGTCAGGGTCACATTGGGGTCACACAGCCCAGGCGTTTAAATCTGAAAACGCCTCTAGACAGCGGACAACGCTTCGCTGCCACCTGCGTCGAAGAACAACTCCGGACAACCGGTTCTCCGTCACCCGTTCCGGCGCTGGTCAGGCAAGTGCGCCCGATAGTCATTCCTAAGCAGCAGGTGGTCGGTTCGAGTCCGATCGCCGGCTTCACGAAATCCTTCCGGCGTCCACATCGCCTTCGCGGCCCCTCACTCCCGCATCCCGTCGCCCACTACAAATCGTTGGCCACCGCCTCGCCTACTACCTACGCTGTCAGGAGCGGGTGCAGGTTGTGCAGCAGCCCGGCTGAATTGGCCTTTCGGTACCGAGGTGACGATGCTTGTCGAACTGTTGATCCGCCGACTGATGCGCGCGCCAGCGTTTCTCGTTGCGACGGCGGGAACGCTGACTGTCGGGCTCGGCATGGTGGCAGTGGTGTACACGGTCGTCCAGAAGATCCTGATCGAACCGATGCCGTACCGGAATTCCGATGGTCTGTACTACGTTTGGCGGCATTTGACTGTAGCTTCGCATGCGACAATGCGGTGGTCCGCGTTGTAGATTCTGACCTTGCCCGTGACCCCGTTCGGAGCGCGTCGTGCGGATCGTCTTCAACTGTCTGCCAGACGCTGGAAGAAAGCCAACGCTCCGACCGCAGGACACGTCAGAATCCAACTGAGAGGTCGTGATGAGGGAGATTCGCTGGGCTTGGCGCAACATCACTGCGCGGCGTTGGCGGGCGGCTCTGACGATTGGTCTGCTCGCCCTTGCTCTCGCAGCAACCACAGTCGTCTTCTCTGCTGCCGATTCGCTCGTCTTCCGTCGCGTCGCATACCCGGCGGCCGACCGGCTGATCACATTCGACACGCGCGATGCAAAGACTGGGAGACCCGGGGGCGGTTTTGCGTCCGCGGCCGTGCTCGATGAGTGGCGAAAACAGACCGATCTGTTTTCCGGCGTTCACGGGCATCTGTACAAGACCATCTTCCTCATCGGTAGTGGAAAGCCCGAGCTGGTGCCGGCCGCCGATGTAACAGCCGGACTGATCGACATGCTCGGCGTGCGGCCGCGCTGGGGCCGCACTTTGTCTGAAGACGACACACAGCAAACAGACGTTCACGTAGTCCTGATTGCCGAAGCGATTGCGCGCGAGCGGTTTGGGGATCCCGCACGGGCGGTGGGCCAACGGATCGAAACCGCAGCGGAGCCTCTGCAGGTTGTCGGTGTCATGCCTGCATCCTTCCGGTTTCCGGATGGCACACAGCGTATATGGCGCGCGTTCGATCCTCGAGGACCTCTCGCGCGGAACATGGGCATCTCGCTGATCGCCCGGATAGCCGACGGCGTCTCCTTGACGCAGCTGTCCGAGTTGATGGAAGCGCGCAGTGAGGCGCTCTACGTGGCTGCCGGCGCAGGCACTGTCCTGGTTGCATCGCCTGCGCCGATGAGAACAGCCCGAGTAGTGGCCGAACAGCGCCGCTTGCTCTTCGTGCTGCTCGGTGCGGCGATCAGCCTTCTGTTGACCGCGTGCGCCAATGCGGCAAGCCTGGAACTTGCCGGTGCACTCGCTCGGGCCAGAACCTATGCGATTCAGCTCGCCGTCGGTGCGTCGCGCACAGAGCTGGTTCGCACTGGTCTCCTGGAAGGGATGTGCCTGGTCGGGACTGCCGCCCTGGCGGCCGCCGTGCTCGCGTCTCTCGGGACCGACGCACTCGTTCGGTACCTCCCTCCGTCGCTCACAGCGAGTGTCAATCCGATTGACGTCGACTACCGCGCGCTGCTGGTGACAACAGGCTTTGCGGGCCTGGCGTGGATCCTGTCCTCGTTGCCTCTGGTGGTATTCGCTTGGCGCGCGAACTTGTTGGAGCTATTGAAGATTGAAGGGACGCACATCTCCGCGTCGCGGGCCGGTGCCCTCTGGCGACGTGTCCTGACGGTGGCGCAAGTAGTACTTGCGGTCATGCTACTCGTCGGCAGCGTGCTCTACGTTCGTAGCTATCTCGCGTTAGTTCGCCTCGACAAGGGGTTTGACAGCTCCGGGGTGGTCGCGATTTCGCTCACGATTCCACCACACCTTCTCGGCGGCGGCGCCGAGCGCGCGGCGATGGCGCGGACCATTCTGGAGCGCCTGCGTGCACGCCCCGGCGTCCTCGGGGCGTTCGAGGGATCGCCGCCGCCGTCCACCGGCGACAGTCCGACTTTGAACGATCACATCGAGGTAGACGGGAGACCGCCGATGGAGACGAACATCCTGGTGCCACGGCTATGGGTCGACCCGGACTACTTCCGTGTGCTCGGCATTCCATTGGTCGCCGGCAGGATGTTCGAACGGGGGGATCCGCCCACGAATGTCATCATCACGGAGTCCCTGGCAAGAAGGTTGTGGCCAGGTGGAGATGCCGTCGGGCACCGCTTTCGCGAAGACCCGCTTTTTGAGTGGAGCCACGTCATTGGGGTCGTCAAACACGTCCGCACGACGTACGACGGCACATCCGGACCGGAACGGTACTTTCAAAAGTACTCGTTGAGGCAACCGTGCGGCGCCTCCAAACCGCCACCGCCGGCGACCGCGTCGACAGCCTCCAAGCTGCGCAGCAGCGGCGGTGGAGCCGCCTACGGGTTTCTCACCGTTACGGCGCGCGTCGATTCGCGCTCACGTGCTTCCGATCTGTATCAGACCGTGCGCAGCATCGACACACGCAACATCCTCAAGGTCGAGTTCGTGGATGACCAGTACGCGCGACAGTTCGCGGATCGGCTGCTCGCGACGCGCATCATCACAGGTTTTGGAGTACTGGCATTCGTTGTCGCAGCAGCCGGTATTTACGGGGTGATGACGTTCCTTGTGGCGAACCGGTCGCGTGAAATCGGCATACGGATGGCGCTCGGCGCGGACAGTCGGCGCATTCGTCGTCTCGTGCTCGAGTCTTCAATGCGGCTCGTATTCCTCGGGGCTGCAATGGGGATCGGCGGCGCCCTCGTCGCCTCACGGTGGGCACAATCACAGCTGTTCGGCGTCAGGGCCACGGACCCGGTGACAATAGGGCTGGTGACGGTTGCCGTGGTGATCACCGCTCTGTTCGCCACGTGGCAACCAGCGAGACAGGCAACTCGCGTAGACCCGAAAGTATTGCTGCGGAACTGATCAGTGACCGTGCCAGCCGACGAGATGGCGTCCCGTCGGCTTGCGCCGTTCACCCGATTCGCGGTCGCGATGCGTCGCTATCGAGTGCTGTGGGGTTCGAAGACAATTCGAAGCCGCGTGCCCGTCGCCTCAGCGAAGCGCCCTAGGACGTCCGTTGACGGACGGACCTTGCCGCCCTCGATGCGCGCGATATAAGACTGCGAGGTCTTCATTCGCCTTGCAAGCTGCGACTGCGACAAGCCTGCGCGCGTCCTGGCCTCGATTAACGCCCGCGCCAGCCGGAACTCTTCGTCGAGCCCATTGAACGCGGCTTTATAGTCGTCATCCTTGCTCCAGCGGCGATGCAGGTCCTTGATCTTGGTCATCTCTTCAACTCCCGCGCCCTCTGAAGCGCCAACCCGATTTCACCTGCGGGGGTCTTCTCGGTCTTCTTCACGAAGGCTCGCAGGATGACAACGCGCTGCTCTCTGGCGGCGATGTACAGGGCTCGGGCAGTCCCACCGCTTCGATCAGTTCGGCTATCCGCGCCAGACGAGCGCGCATGTCGGCTGGCAGCGCCCCCAGCTCCGCGTCGACCGTCTCATTCAGCGTTTCGACGGTCCAGGGCATCAACGCCTACTATACCAGATGTGGTATCGAACGCCCATCCGTGGTCAGCGGGCTCATGCAGCCTGCCGGAGTGCCTGCGACTCTTGCAAACTGTTCATCACCAGGCAGCGCAAGACGCGGGGTGGGTTAGCGAGCGCTCGTCACGACGAGCTGCTGCGATCGGGCACGCGCGACGACCTGGTGACCGAGCTCCGCGACGAGGGGCTCCGTGTGCTGCGCGATGACGAGCCGCTGGCAATCGCGCACCACGAGATCCGTGCGGCGCGCGATGAAGCGCCTCCCGTCGAAGCCGGAGGCGCTACTGAGCGCGCCTGTGACCAGGATGTGCCGGATGAGTAATGTGCCTTACGCGGCAGCGCCTCTGACGCGGAGCGCAGTGGTCATCGCTCCCCGAGGAGGAACCGCCAGAGCGGAATAATGCGGACGCCATTGGCTGACAGTGTCGCGGTTGCAGGCGCCCGTCCGACGACCACGATTCGTTCGGCCTTCGGGAAGCCGCGCTTCGCTTCGGAGAGGGACGTCAACTCTCGTTTGGCGACGGAGCTGTCCTCCAGGCCTTCGTACACAACCTGCACGAGCGTGCGCACGGCCGTTCCACGGCGAATCACCAGATCGATCTCTCCGCCGTTCTGCCAGAAGTACAGCTCGCCCTCTTCGCGCATGAGGGCGTTGGCGACAGCGGTCTCGGCGAGATGTCCGCGGTCAGGCGAGCCGGTCACGCTCACGACGTTGCGCAGGCCGGTATCGACGGCGTGTATCTTGCGAGGCCGGCGCAGCCGCTCGGCAGTCTTCAGGCTGTAAAAGGGGCAGAAACGTCACGAGGAATGCCTCCTCGAGGTACCCGCAGTACGCCCGCGCCAGGTCCAGCGACACGCCGAAGATCCCCGCGACCCGTTGAAGCGAGACGAGGCTCGTCGTTTGGGTCAGCAAGTGGACGGCGAGGCTCCTCAATGTGGACAGGTCCCGAATCTGGTGGCGAAGAGCGAGGTCCTTGAACAGAACATCCTCGAAATACTGCTTCAGCAGCGCTTCCTTTCGCGCCTCCTCGTCTGCCAGCACGACTTCCGGGAAGCCGCCCCAGCGCAGGTATTCGTTCAGCGCGTTCTGCATCTCGGGCCGCCGGGCCACTTGGGCAACCACATCAATGCGCGATCGTCCGTACGCCCATGAAGATGACCGTGCGGTGTTCACTGCGGCGACTGGGTGTCGCCAGGCACGAGACGGAGATGCTTCTTTCCTTTGAGCGTCTCGACCCACCGTGCGGCCATCTGATGCCGATTCCTGGTCTGGATCTCGACGACGCCGTTCGGCCAGACCATCACGCGCGTTTTCATCATCCGGCCACGCACGTAGTCGGCGTCCAAAACAAGCGCTCCTTTCCAGAAGCGCACGTGTTGGCATAGATCGTCGAGCGTCCACTCGTCGCGTTCGATGTAGTCAATCTCCGAGCTGCCGCGCGGTCGAGCGTCGTGGAAGGACAGGACCGCGAGCGCGAAGATCAGGGCCAGTGCGCCATCTTCCACGTCGTCTCGTAGGATCTTGCAGCGTAGCCGGTGGGACGAAAACTCAGGCTCCTCGACTGCTTCTGAGGAGAGGATACGGATCGGAAGGGTTCGGATCCTCGCCAGAAGCTCGTCTGCGGCTGCTCCTCTCGGCGGCATGTCGATCACGCGTCGGAGAGGTCCGGGGACACATCACCCATGTCGGACGCCGCGCACGGCCGTCTGAGCCTCGCGAGGACGTTGCTGGTACCAGAATCCCGGGGATTCGACAGGTTCGCTGCGACCGCACTTGTCTGCACTCTGTCCCTCTCTACGCAAGCAAAATCGGCGAAGAGGTCTTCGCCTGCCTGGAGCCGCTTGAGCTCTTGCAGCAGTCACGACAATTCTCGCACGTGCCCGCACACGAAGCTCAGGGGGTGACTTCACACCGGTAACCCTCATGGCTCGAGCTCTCTCTTTGTCGCCGAGCATTCGCCCGCGCGAAGTGATAACGGCTGAGTCCCGCACGGAGTGCGAGATCACGCAGATGAATGCGCTCGGCGAGGTTCTCGTCGATGAACAGCTGCACGCGCAGGAGTGCCGCCGGCGAGAGCCCGCCTCGGGGATGCGGGCGGCGGGCAGGCGGCGATGTCCACACGCGCCAGGCGCGCGATGCGGGGCTGCGTCTCTCCTGCACCCTGACCGATGCGGGCTGGGCTCGAGCGCCGCGCGCGTCAGCACGTCACGGACGGATTCCAGTCGGCAAAGAGTCCCTGCGGATTCGGCTGCCAGATCCAGACGTGCAAGTACCAGATCCCGAGCGACTCGGCGCGCTTCATCGGCTGTCCCATCACACGTGGGGGCGCCTCCTCCTTCCACGCCGCCAGTGGAACCACGTATTCGACACCCGTGAGCCGGTACTCGCCGTCCGGCATCCGCTGGTAGGTGAGGATCTCCGGCCGCTCGACCTCGACTTCGGCGTCCATCAGCGCGGGGTTCTCATGATGGAACCCCATGCCGCCGTGCGGCGGGTTCTCGACGCACTGCTCCACGTCGCGCTGGTAGCCGGCCGCCACCGCCCGGTCGAGCGACTTGAACGGCGCCGTGGCCGCTCGAACGCGCTCGACGGCCTCATCGACCGAGGCGTCCACGCCGGTCGGCGGGATGTCGTCGCCGTCGGCGGCGCCGGCAGGGGCCGTCCACAGCGCAAGCGACACGGCCAAGACGCGTAGCGCTTTCTGAACGCCCAACTTCCAACCTCCAACTGCCAAGGCCACGCTCGACGCCTTCAGCTGCATGGTGACACTCCTTGATGAGAGCTCTGCTCTGGGAACGAAGCATAGGAGAGGGAGAGGACTGGCGCTAGAGCCAATTCTGGTCTAGTCTGCTAGTCCAATCCTGGCAGGGTTCCATGGACGTTCACGTCAATCTCGTCGGCAGGAAGGATTTGAGCGGTGAAATCTATCGTCAACTACGGCGTGCCATCGGCGACGGGCGCCTTCGCCCCGGAGACGTGCTGCCGCCGACGCGACACCTCGCGCGGCGGCTCTCGGTGTCGCGGATGACCGTCACCGTCGCGTACGACAGGCTCGCGGCCGAAGGGTTCGTGACGTCGCGTGTCGGGGCCGGAACGTTCGTCAGCGAACACGCCGCCCGTCGTGGCGCCGCGATGAACCGCCCCGGTGACGGCGTTCTCCGCGCGCGCCAGGTCTGGGAATCAATCAGCTTCCCCGCCACCGTGTTCATCAGACCTCCACGCTACGACTTCCGCACAGGCCTCCCCGACGTCCGCCTGTTCCCTCATAGGACGTGGAGACGGCTGGTTGGGCGTTCGTTGCGGGACACTGGACGTGTGGGCGTCTACCAGCATCCTGCTGGCTGCCCCGGCCTTCGAGCTGCCATTGCGCGGCATGTGGGTGTCTCGCGAGGTGTGACCGCCACGTCCGACGACGTCACGATCACCAACGGGACTCAGCAGGCGCTGGATGTCCTCGCCCGTGTCCTCCTGGGGCCCGGGGATCGAATCGCGGTCGAGGACCCCGGCTACGGAGCGCCGAGGCGCTTGTTTCAATCGCTCGGTCTGCAGGTGATGGGCGTGCCCGTCGACCGCGACGGCATCGTGGTGAATGCGATCCCGCGTCGAGTCCGGGCGGTGTACGTGACACCGTCGCATCAGTACCCGCTCGGCGTCTGCATGACACTGGCGCGACGTCAAGCGCTTCTCACCTGGGCGGAACGGAACAACGCGGCGATCATCGAGGACGATTACGACAGCGAGTTTCGGTTCGGCGGGCGCCCGCTGGAAGCGCTCCAGAGCCTCGATACCAGTGGTCGCGTCATCTATGTGGGGTCGTTCTCCAAGACGATGCTGCCGACGCTGCGGCTTGGCTTCATCGTGACGCCGCCATCGCTCAGTTCAGCGGTGCAAAAGGCCAAATACGTCAGCGATTGGCACACGCCGACCTTGGTGCAGGCGGCGCTCGCCCGGTTCATCGATGAGGGCGGCTATGCTCGCCACATCCGGCGAGCCAGCACCGCGTATCGGGCACGCCACGAGATGATAGCCGCCACGTTGACCCGGGACTTCGCGAATCATCTGGAGCTGCTCCCCTCGAGCACCGGATTGCACTTGACTGCACTCGTCCCCCGTTTCACGTCCGAACAGATTCTCGCCGTGCACGCCCGCGCGGCCGACAGGGGTGTCGTGTTTCAACCGTTGTCGATGTTTGCGGTCGGCGATACACCGTTGGCAGGCGTCGTCCTCGGATATGGCGCCATCGCAACGGACGATATCGAGGAAGCGCTGCACCTTTTGCGCAGCTGCTTCTCTGCACAGGCTTCACGGCGACGTGCCTGATTTGACAATCAGGTCGGCCACAGTCCAAGCCGCCCCGGCGACGGCGAGATTGATCGCGTTGCCCGCCCAGACCATGTGCTTGGTCGGGGTGGCGGCGAGTATGGGAGCCCACACGAGCGCTCCAAAGCTGAGAATCATCGCTGTCAACAAGCGGTGGCGCGCAACGATCGCTGCGCTGCAGCGAGCCCTGGCGTCTCGGTCGCATGCTAAAATATGGCGGAGGTGGAGAACGACCGTGAAAGCGATATACGAGAACGGCGTGTTCAAGCCCCAAGAACCAGTCAATCTCGACGAACACACCGAGGTTGACGTGGTCATTCCTGCTGCCGCCACGACGGACGCTGATGATCCCACGGGATGGAAGGCTGCGGAAACGCTGATCGGCTTCATCGATGATGCGCCGCCCGACATGGCTGAACACCACAATCGGTATCTGTACGGCCCATCCGACGTGTGACCTTTCTCGACACAGGATTCTTGTTCGCGCTCACGTCGAAGCGAGACCCACCATCAGCGCGTCGTCCAGGTCTTTGGCACGTTCAAGGGCCTTCGTCTCTCCGACCACCTGCTCACGACCAACCACGTTATCGCCGAGACCATCACGCTGGCGCACAAGATCGGCCATGCTGAGGCCGTCAGGCTGCTGTCCTTGCTGCGACTGCGAGCCCGGCGCAGCGCACGGGAAGCCGAGGAGTGACCGGGGAATGCCCGACGCATCTGCGGGTGGTTGCTACGCTCGCTCGCGCGCCTTACGCTGCCGGTGACGGGTAAAAAGGGCGGCTTGGTCCCGCGCGCCGTGTATGATGCGCTCCACACGGATGCCACTACGGGCTTGAGGCGCGTAATAGACCATGTAGCTGGCGACGTTGAAACCTCGCAGGTCCGACGCCAGCTCGGGCCGTGCGGGTGCGCTCATCGGCCATTCGGCATAACGCTCGATCGCTTCTACAATGCGGTTCAGCAGACGGTCTGCGGCAGGAACACCATACTCTCGGACGTGATACCCGTCGATGGACTGGAGATCTTGACGTGCGCTACGCGTGAGGGAGAATCGGCGTTTCACCGCACTCGGGAAGGCCGTCCGAACCGCACGTCAGCGGCTAGCTCGGTGGCATCTCCGTACTCGACCACCTCGCCTCCGTCCGCTTCGGCTCGCGCGACAGCAATTAGCTCGCGCAGGTCCGCGAGACGCCGCTCATCCGATGCGTCCTGTCCCCGCAAGGCCTCAATCGCGTGTTCTACCAGCTCAGACGGCGAGCTGTAATGTCCGCGCTGAACTTCCGCGTCGATGAATTTCTTCGCTTCGGGACTAACGGTCACGTGCATGGAACACTCCTAACCCCGCAATTGTACGCCGTCGCTCGACATGCTTCAAGCCACGCGACAGGCCGTTCCAGGGATCGACTTCGCCTTCCCGAACGGCGCCTCTTTGTTGCAGCGTCTTGAGGAAATCGGCAGCAACTGAGCCACGGTTTTGGCTGCGTCGGGGTTGCAACGCGCTGCCGCGGCATGCCACGATTCGCACACGTTACGTGAGCGAAGCGCCCAGAAGACGGCGCTATGTCGAGTCTCGGGAACCACTCTTAATCTGCGGGTTGAAGGTTCGAGTCCTTCGCGGCTCACCAGCTCTCATTGCATTCGAGCGGGCTCCCCCCGAGTTCCTCCGCTCGCCCGAGTCCTTCGCGGCTCACCACCGCTCCATTCTATTTCGCGCTTCACGCCTAGTTCCTTCGCTCGCCCGAGTCCTAGATCCATAACGCGGATACTTCAGGCGGATATTGACCTCGGCCTCTTGCATTTCGACAAAATATTGCCTCTTGACCCCCTCGCGATGACGATGCCATCGTCGTCGCTCGGAGCCACGGCCCTCGGCTGCCGAGACGCAACCGGCCGGACCTGGAGAGGAGGGCGAAGATGGGCATGTTCGACAACGTCGTGGTGCTCGACGAGACCCTGCGCTGCCCGCACGGTCATCGCGTTGAAGGTTTTCAGACCAAGAGCTTCGACGATCCGTCGATGAACACCTACCTCTTCGAGGGACCGCGCGTGTCTCGCGTGGTGCGCGGCCGGTTCGCCGACCCCGGCGAAACCGCGGCGACGCACTGGCAGCTGGACGGCAAGGAAGCGGTGTTCCAGCGCCGGCACGGGGTCGAGCCGATCCTTCCGCCGCGCGAGATCGTGTTCTACACGTCCTGCGGCGAGTGCACGCCTGTGCTCATCCGCTGCGATCGGGCACGCGCGTGGGGTGACCTCGTCGATGAACGGCAGCTCTGGGTCGAGTTCCGCGCGACCTTCGGTCCCGGCGAGCCGCGGCGCATCGAACGTACGTCGGGCACGCGGGATGACCTCGTGACCGAGCTCCGCGAGGAGGGGCTCCGCGTGCTGCGCGATCGCGAGCCCCTGGCGATCGCGCACCACGAGATCCGTGCGGCGCGCGATGAAGCGCCATCCCGTCGACGCCGCAGACGCTGCTGAGCGCGCGCCTGTGACCTGGTCGAACAGCGCGCCAGGAACCGTGGGATCGAGGAGGTCCGATCGTTTCGACCCGACCGCCCATCGCCGCCACGTCGCGGCGACGACCCCGGCCGCGGGGACGACCCAGCCGCGCTCCATGAGTTCGGCCGCTTCTCGGAGCCAGCGCTGCTGATTCTGGTCAGCTTCGCGGAGGCTCTTCGCCTGCCGCCCGATTCCGTGAATACGCCACCTACCATTGCGAGCTTGCCGAGCCAACGTAGCTCCATGATACTGGTGCGGCGCAGATGCAGTCTGTGGCTCGAAGTCCTCTCACGCATCAATGGAGGTAGGGATGCCTCGTTGGAGGGTTTTCGTGAATACCTGTCGCCGTTGTGCGTCTCGGATACCATGTGGCGCAAAATCCGGGACCGTCCCGCGGAAGGAGACACATCCGTGAAGATCGATGCGAGAGGACGATTTTTGAAGGCGGCCTACGCGACTCTCTTGCTCGCGGGCTTTGCGCTCGGATCTAGCGGCGACGCGCACAATGCCGCAGACCGACCAAACGTGCTGTTGATCCTCGTCGACGATCTCAAGCCTGCACTCGGTTCTTACGGCGATCCGGTCGCCAAGACGCCACACATCGACGAGCTCGCCGGACGCGGGATGCGATTCGACCTGGCCTACGCCAACCAGGCGGTCTGCGCACCGTCGCGGTTCACGCTGATGTTAGGCGCGCACTCGACGTCGACAGGGCTTTATGGGCTCGGCAGCCAATTGCGCGACCTCGTCCCGAATGCGGTCACCATGCCACAGCACTTCGCGCGGCACGGCTACCGGACCGAGTCGCTCGGCAAGGTATTTCATATCGGGCATGGCAACCATGGCGACCCGCAGTCGTTCAGCGTGCCGCATTTTCATGACCAGGTGGTGGAATACCTCGAGCCCGAAAGCACCCACGGCGGCAAGCTGACCCGCGAGGAAGCGCTCTTCACGAATCAACGTCTCGGCGACATCCAGTCGTTGCCGAGAGGGGCCGCCTTCGAGTCGCCTGTGGCCAACGACAACGACTACGCTGATGGTCGCGTTGCCGAAGAGGCCATTAGGCGCTTGCGGGCTGCGAGGGAGCGCCGGATACAGGACGGCACACCGTTCTTCATCACCGTCGGATTCGTGCGGCCGCACCTCCCGTTCTCTGCGCCAAAGAAGTATTGGGACCTTTACGATCCGGCGACGCTCCCCATGCCGGAATTCGAGCGGCCTCCCGCCGGCGCGCCGACCGTCGCCGGCAAGCGTGGCGGTGAAATCGCCGCGTATCGGCCGGTGCCGGAGAAGGGACCCATCGATGACGACCTGACGCGTCAGCTGATCCACGGATACTACGCGAGCACGAGCTTCGCCGACGCCCAAGTCGGCAAGGTGATGGCGCAGCTCGACCGGCTGGACCTCGATGACAACACCCTCGTGGTGCTGTGGGGCGATCACGGCTTCCACCTGGGCGATCACGGGATTTGGACCAAGCACACGAACTACGAACAGGCCAACCGCATTCCGCTCGTGATGGTTGCGCCAGGCGTGACGAAGCCCGGCTCATACACGAAGCAGCTCTCCGAGAATGTGGACCTTTTCCCGACGCTCGCCGAGCTGGCCAACCTGCCCGCGCCGACCGGCCCACAGCCCATCGACGGCGTCAGCCTCGTGCCGGTGCTGAAGAATCCCGATGCCCGCGTGCGGGACCACGCCTACCATGCGTATCCGAAAGAGAAGCTTGGCCGCGCCATTCGCACCGAACGGTATCGCCTCGTCGAGTGGAAGCGATTTGGTGAATCTCCGGCCGCCGCGGAATACGAGCTCTACGACTACGAGACGGACCCGCTCGAGACCGAGAACCTCGCCGCAAGGAAGCCGAAGGTCCTCGCCGAGTTGAAGAAGAAGCTCGCAGCGTACCGCGCACCGATGCCTCGTGCGGCGGCGAGTCCTGCGGCCCGGCGGGCCGGAGGTAGTCCGACAGGCGCCGAGCGTCCGCGCAAGCCGAATGTCATCACCGTGTTCATCGACGACATGGGCTGGTCCGACCTGTCTTCGTTTGGTGGTGACGAGGTGAGAACGGAGAACATCGACCGGCTCGCCGCCGAGGGCATCCGCTTCACCAACTTCTACGTCAATGCACCGATCTGCTCACCTTCGCGGGTTGCGCTGACGACCGGCCAGTATCCCCAGCGCTGGCGGATCACGTCCTTTCTCTCCAATCGCCAGGCCAACGACGAGCGGCGCATGGCCCAGTGGCTCGACCCGCGGGCGCCCGTGCTGCCGCGCGCGTTGAACCTCGCCGGCTACGCCACCGGTCATTTCGGCAAGTGGCACATGGGCGGGCAGCGCGACGTCGGCAACGCGCCGCTCATCGCGCGCTATGGGTTCGATCGCAGTCTCACCAACTTCGAGGGGCTCGGTCCGCGAGTCCTGCCGTTGAAGGATGCGTACGACGGCCAGCCGCCTGCGAAGCATGATCTCGGTTCCGGTACCCTCGGGCACGGCCCCATCCGGTGGGAGGACCGCTCGGAGGTGACCGCCGCGTTTGTGAAGGACGCGCTGACGTTTGTCGATCGCGCGCAGGCGATGGGTCAGCCGTTCTATCTGAATCTCTGGCCGGACGACGTCCACTCGCCGTTCTTCCCGCCAAGAGCTCTGCGCGATGCCACCGATGGAAGCAAGCGCGCTTTGTACTACGCTGTGCTCGACGCCATGGACCAACAGCTCGGCGCCCTGTTCGATCGCGTGCGCAACGATGAGCAGCTCAGAGACAACACCCTGATCGTCATCGCCTCCGACAACGGCCCCGAACCGGGTGCGGGGATCTCCGTTCCGCTGCGCGGCACCAAGAGCTGGCTCTACGAAGGCGGGGTGCGATCTCCGCTGGTGGTGTGGGGACCGGGCCTGCTTGCGTCAGACGCCGCAGGCACCAACGACACGTCGATTCTGAGCGCGCTCGATCTGAATCGCTCTCTCTATACCCTGACCGATACGCCGCTACCGGAGGGTGCCAGACTGGATGGCGAAAACGTGCTCGACACGCTGCTTGGACGCTCGAACGAGAGCCGCAAGGCGCCGATTTTCTGGCGGCGCCCTCCCGATCGCCCGGGCACGAACGAAGCACCCAATCCCGACCTCGCCGTCCGGGATGGAAAGTGGAAGTTCTACTCGAGCTATGACGGCACGGCGCCGCAGCTCTACGACCTGAGCACCGATATTAGCGAGTCAAAGAACTTGGCGGAGCAGCAGCCCGACGTCGTCGCGCGGCTGAAGAAGGCCGTGCTGCAGTGGAATGTCGAGCTGCCCGCCGATGCGGGTGGCTCCCGGCGTTCTTTGTGAAGTATCACGGCACGACGAGCTCGGATGGCGATTTCTCGGTCTTGTCTGCCAGCTCGTGCCGAGTCAGGGCCCGGCATGACTCGCCTTTCACGAGACTCGTCGGGACGACCAACTGGCGCGGCAGCAGCCTCGGTTCAGCAATCCGCGCAACGACGAGCTCAGCCAACTGCTTACCCAGTTGTTCCAGATACACATGGACCGTGGACAGCCGCGGGTGCATCGTCTGCGCTTCGATGTCATCCAGCGCCACGACGCTGACGTCCTCGGGCACGCGCAAGCGGGAATCGCGCAACGCCTCGTACACGCCCTGCGCCGTTGCGTCCGAGCCGGCAAAGATGGCGGTCACTGGCGCAGCTTGCGCGAGAATCGACTTCGTGCCGAGATAGCCGGTCTCGCGCGGCTGGTCCGAATCGGGACTCACCGCACGCGCGGGAATGTTCGACTCGCCCATGGCCCGCGCATATCCCTCGTAGGGGCGATCGAACCAGGGAAATCGTCGGTTCCCGACAAACCAGATGTGCACATGTCCCAACGACTGGAGATAGCGTGTCATCTGATAGCAGCCATCCATGTCGTCGTAATAGACGGCGTCGCAGCGGTTGTCGCTCAAGGGCTCGAGGATGCTGTTGGCCTGGACCGCGAAGGGCAGCTTGGTGCGTCCGATCAGGTCGAGGAGGTTCTGCGAGTGCGCACCGGCGAGAATGAAGCCGTCCACGATGTCGCGCCGCTGCACGATGCGCGGCACCTGCAGATCCTGCCAGGCGACACGCGGCGAGTACTGGAGCGAGAGGAACACGAGATGGTACTCGCGCTCGGTGCAGTACGCCTCGGCGCCGGCGAGAATGCGCGAGTGGAACGGATGGAGGCGGTGGCGATTGCCGAGGAGAAAGGCAATGAGCCGCGGCTTTCGGCGGCGCCGAAGATCGAACTGGAGGCGCTCCGCAGTCTGGTGAACGCGCTCCTCGATCTCCGCGCTCACGCGGGCTGTCCCGTTGACAATGCGCGAGACCGTTGAGGGGCTGACGCCGGCGGCCCGCGCGATGTCCTGTAAGCGAAGCTTCTTACGCTTCATAGCCAAGTGTAACTAGTGTCCCGGCCCAGTGATTCGTGGCATAAGTCCCGGAGCGCGGCGCCCGGCTGGCGAGACGCGAGGAGGGAGCATACAGGCCGTATTTGACCGACGAGCAACGAAACCAGGCGGGATGCCCCGCCCGGGAATTATGTCGCGAATCACTGGGCCGGGACACTAGGTTTCGACAATGCATGCAGCAGCGTGGTGCAACCCGGAAGTCCCCTTAGCGTGCGCGGGGACGAGCAAAAAGATCCTCGGCGGCGTAGGCCGGCATCTCGGATGACGCAGCGGTCCGCCAGCCGAGATCGGCGAGCAGGCTGACATCGAGCACCATGCCGCTGAGGTCCCAGTCCGATTTGACCTCATCTGACGGCTGGTGATAGTCGGTCTCGTTGTAAGCCTCCGCTCGCTGTTGTGCAGCAGATGATTCGAAATCCGAGCCATCTTCGAATGAAAGTGCGGGGACCCCCGCCTTCGCGAGCGGGAAGTGATCCGACCTGAAGAAATACCCGCGCTCGGCGTGCTGGTCCTCCCCCAGCACACGGCCCCAATCGCGAGCGACCTCGGCCGCGACCTCGCCGAGCGTCGATCGTTCTGCACCCAACAAGACGAGATCGCGCGTCGGGCCGTAGACGTTCATGGCGTCCATGTTGATGTTGGCCGCAAAGCGCTCCAGCGGAATGGGCGGATGCGCGGCGAAGTATTCCGAGCCCAGCAAGCCCGATTCCTCCGCCGTCGTCGCCACGAAGTAGACGGATCGACCGGGCGTCGCTTCTGCACGCCCGAACGCGTCTGCCACCTCCAGCAGGCCTGCCACGCCTGACGCATTGTCGACCGCACCGTTGTAGATCGTGTCCTCTTTCGGCGCGTCATCTCGACGGCCTAGGTGATCGTAGTGCGACGTGTAGATGATAGCTTCGCTCGTACGCTCTCCCGGCAGCACGCCAATCACGTTCGGCGACGCCTTTCGAGTGACGCGCTGCTCGATCGAGCCGTCAACGCGCACGCCGAGAGGGGTCGGCCGGGCCCCCCGCGTGGAGGCGGCGGCACGCAGCGCGTCGAGGTCCTGGCCTCCGAGCTCGGCGAGCGTGCGGGCGGCGCTGTCGGTTATCCACGCCTTGAGCGCGAGCGTCGGGGTCCCGGAGGAGGGCTCGATGGCGTACTGACTGCCTGTCCACGAGGACTCCACCACTTGCCACGGATAGGTTGCGGACTCGTCGGTGTGAATCAACACCGCCCCCGCCGCACCACGGCGAGCCGCCTCCTCGTATTTGTACGTCCAGCGCCCGTAGTAGGTCAGCGCTTTGCCGCCAAAGAGCTCTGGCTCCTCCGGCGTCGCGGGCGGATCGTTCACCATGACGAGGACGACTTTCCCTTTCACGTCCATGCCGGCGTAATCGTCCCACTTGTACTCCGGTGCAACGATGCCGAATCCCACGAACACCACTTCTCCATCGACGTCGACCGTCGGCGCGGTCTGACCGGAGAACGCGACTACCTCAGTGCCGTACGTGAAGCGCGCTTCGCGTCCTGCCCCAGCCGCGGTCGGGCGGGCGCGCAGCGAGAACCCAGGCTGCACGACCGATTCGACGATGGGCACCTGCTGGAACCAGGAGCCATCGTCACCACCCGGCTGCAAGCCGAGCTGGGCGAACTGTGCGGCGATGTAGCGTGCGGCGAGGTTGCCGCCGCGCGTCGCCGGCGCTCGTCCGTCGAGCAGGTCGTCTGCCAGGAACGCCGCGTGCGCCAACAGGTCGTCTTCGCGAATCACGTCGTACGGCAACGGCGCCTTGCCGGACCGCGCGGAAGCGCCTGGCATCGGGGGAGCGTCCGCCGCTTGACCACCTGCATTGAAGGTGCTGATGAGGAGAACGGTCAACCAGAACACATGTCCGATTGTATTCGATAGAGCGACCTACTCGCTATCATAGCGAGAGATGGTGCGGACCACACTGCTCGACTTCTTCGCTGATCTGACGGCTCTCGACGGGGACTTCCTGGTCTACGACAACGGATACCGGCGCCGAGCGTATGGGTATGGCGAGGTCGGACAGGGTGCACGACGGTTCGCCGCGCGACTTGCCGATGCCGGCCTTCAGAAGGAAGACAAGGTGATCTTCTGGGGCGAGAACCGCCCGGAGTGGATCGCCGCCTTTTGGGGATGCCTCTTACGTGGCGTTGTCGTGGTGCCCATCGACTATCGCGCGTCACCGGAGTTCCTCCAACGCGTGCGCCGGGTCGTCGGCGCGCGCATCGTCTTGGTTGGGGAGGAGGTCGATCGCTCGGCGCTCGGGCACGAGCTGACGATGTGGCGATTTGCCGAGCTCCTCGACCCTGTCACGCGCGAGACGGCCGAGCCGCCGCCAGTCGACGTCGCCCGCGATGATGTTGCGGAGATCATCTTCACGTCAGGCGCGACCGCAGAGCCGAAGGGCGTGATCATCACTCACCGCAATATCCTCGCAAACATCGTCCCGATCGAGCGCGAGATGGCGAAGTACCTGAAGTACGCGCGCCCGTTCTCGCCGATTCGCTTCCTGAACCTACTGCCGCTCAGCCACATGTTCGGTCAGGCGATGGCCACGTTCGTGCCGCCCATGCTGACCGGCACGGTGATCTTCATGCGGGGCTACAGCCCGCACGAGATCGAGCGGCAGATCAACGTTGGGCGTGTGTCGGTGCTGGTGTCGGTGCCAAAGATGCTGGACGTGTTGCGCGAGCACGTGCTGCGGCGAGCGCCAGAGATTGCCAATAGCCTTGCGCCAGAACGACACTGGTTGTTTCGCTGGTGGCGCTATCGCGCGATCCATCGGGCGTTCGGCTGGAAGTTCTGGTGCTTCGTCGTTGGGGCTGCGCCGCTCGACACCGAGCTCGAAGAGCTCTGGTCTCGCCTGGGGTTTCTCGTCGTCCAGGGCTACGGCCTCACCGAGACGGCACCGATCGTGACGCTCAATCATCCCTTCTCGACGCAGAAAGGATCGGTGGGTAAGCCCATTGCAGGCGTCGACGTCAAGATTGCCGACGACGGCGAGATCCTCGTGCGCGGCGAGAACGTGACGCGCGGGTACGTGGGCGGGGACGCCACCGCCGCCAGCGCGTTCGAGGACGGCTGGCTGCACACGGGCGACATCGGCGGCATCGACGATCGGGGACGATTGTTCATCCGCGGGCGCAAGAAAGAGATGATCGTCACGCCCGAAGGGCTCAATGTCTTCCCCGAAGATGTCGAGCGCGCGCTGATCCAGCTGCCAGGCGTGCGCGACGCCGCCGTGGTTGGTAGGCGCCTCGGGAGCGAGGAGCGTGTACATGCCGTGCTCCTGCTCGAGGGTGGAGATCGGGACAGCGACGAGATCGTTCGGCGGGCAAATGCGATGCTGGACGATCACCAGAAGATCAGGAGCGTCTCTGTCTGGCCGGACACCGAGCTGCCGCGCACCGAGGGCACGCGCAAGCTTCGGCGACGCGAGATCAAGCAGTGGGTAGATGCGGGTGAACGAGCCGGCGCGCCCGCTCGGCCCGCCGAGGGTGCGCCACTCGAGGCGATCGTCGGCCGGTTCGCGTCCGGCCGTTCAGCGATCTCGGATGAGACCACGCTCGACGAGCTCGGGTTGAGCTCGCTCGAGCGCGTGGAGCTCATGATGGCACTCGAGGAACGGTTTCAAACGACGATCGACGAAGCCGCCTACGCTGGCGTGCGTACCGTCGCCGATCTCCGATCGCTCGTCGCCGCCCCGGCGGGCCCGGGCGGAGTCAGCGGCCCTGAGATCGCTGCCACAACCAGCGACCCGGCGGGACGGGCCGCGACATGGCGCGAGCCAATCGAGTTCCCCGCCTGGAACCGTAGCGCATGGGCGCAGTTGCTGCGTCGGCTGAGCCTACCAACATGGATTCTGCCCCCCGGACGCCTGTTCGCACGCCTGCACGTCACGGGGCACGAGCACTTGGAGGCGCTCGGCGGTGAGCCGGTGGTCTTCGCAGCCAATCACCAGAGCCACTTGGACACGCCGGTGATCTTCATGGCGCTGCCCCGGCGCTATCGCTACAAGACGGCCGTCGCCATGGCCAAGGAGTTCTTCAAGGCACACTTCTTCCCAGAGCAGCACAGCTTCCGTGCACGGTTCACCAACAGCCTCAACTACTATCTGTCCTCGCTCTTCTTCAATGCATTCCCGCTGCCGCAACGTGAAGCGGGAACGCGGCACACGCTGCGGTACATCGGCGAGCTCATCGAAGATGACTACTCCGTGCTTATCTATCCGGAGGGGAAGCGCACCGAGCAGGGCGAAATCAATGCATTTCGGCCCGGCATCGGCATGATCGCGGCGCGACTCCACGTGACCGTCGTTCCCGTGCGTATCAAAGATCTGGATAAGGTCCTGCACCAGTCCTGGAAGTGGCCGGCCGTGCACCCGGCCACGGTGCGATTTGGCCCCCCGCTGCATCTCGACGGCGATGACTACCCAGCCCTGGCCAAGCAGGTCGAGGAGGCTGTCCGGGCGCTGGACCCTGTCGAGAATTGACGAAACGGGGACAGCCCTCGTTTTCCGCATGTCGGAAAACGAGGGCTGTCCCCGTTTTCTTCTGCCGATATGCTCTTGACTTTTTGAGATGCGGAGCCTATATTTTTGACTGGTCAAAATATGGGCACTGTGACTCGGCGGTCGTGGCTTCGGTTCGCGGGCTTGGGCTCGTTGGTGGGGAGCGCCGGAGTTTTGGCGCGTCAAACGGCAGCGCTCCAACGGGACGGTGCTCACGCGCCTCTGACGCATGAGACCTCCCCCAGCCATCAGGGGCACGTCATGGGTCCGGTTGGCCACGTCGGCACCGATCAATTCAATCCCACCAGTTTCGTCCGCGCGTGGAATTTCTCTGATCTAGCGGCCAACGAGCGGGCCAAGTACTATCGCGAGACGCGGCAGCCGGACGGCACGCTGCTTCGCGAGTACAACCTGTTTGCGGTCGATCGTGAGATTGAGATCGCGCCAGGGGTCTTCTTTCCGGCCTGGACCTACAACGGCCAAGTGCCGGGCCCAACGATTCGGGCAACGGAAGGCGACCGCGTCCGGGTCACGTTCGTCAACCAGAGCACGCATCCCCACACCATTCACTTTCATGGATGGCACCCGCCGGAGATGGATGGGTCGCTGCCCGAGCATCAGGTGCCGCCTGGCGGCAGGTTTCTCTACGAGTTCACGGCGGAGCCTTTTGGCCTGCACCTCTATCACTGTCATGCCGTACCGCTGAAGCGACACATCCACAAGGGCCTCTACGGCGCGTTCATCATCGACCCGCGCGATGGCTCGTGGGGATCGCACGAGCGCACGCCAGACGAGCTCGTCATGGTGATGAACGGGTTCGACACGAACTTCGATGTCGAGAATGAGGTGTACGCGGTCAACACGGTGGCGAACTTCTATGCGCAGGAGCCCATTCGTGTGACCGTTGGACGGCCCGTTCGGATCTTCCTCGTGAACGTGACCGAGTTCGATGTCCTGAACAGCTTTCATTTGCACGGAATGTTCTTCGACGTGTACCGCACGGGCACGCGGCTTACGACGACCGAGCACACCGATACCGTCATGCTGTGTCAGGCAGAGCGGTGCATCATCGAAACGACGTTCCGCTACCCGGGCGATTTCATGTTCCATGCGCATCAGACCGAGTTCGCGGAGCTCGGCTGGATGGGCCTGTTCCGTGCTGAGGGCACTCGCCATGAAACCTGAGGTGGCGTCGCACTCGCCGAGGCTGGCGCCCGCCCTTGGCCGGCCGCGCGCGGCACTGTGGCTCGTGGCACTGCTCCCGTTGGTGCTGCTCGGGCTGCTGCTCGCGCTGCTCGCCTGGCAAGGGCCGTCGGAGCTGGTGCGCGGCACGAACGTCCCGCCGACGGAGCGTCTGACGTTCCAGGCGGTGCAGCTCCGTCCGGAGGGCATGGTCGCCACGGTGCTCAACGACGGTCCCGACCCCGTCACGATTGCCCAGGTGCAAGTAGACGATGCGTATTGGTCGTTCTCGGCGGAGCCCAGCGCGACGCTCGGCCACCTCGGACGAGCGCGGTTGACGATCCCGTATCCGTGGGTTTGGGGTGAAGCGCACGCACTGCGTCTCGTGACCTCGACGGGTGTGACCTTCGACCACGAGATTGCCGTGGCGATCGAGACGCCGCAGGCAAGCCCGCGAGCCGTGCTGGCGTTCGCGCTCATTGGCCTGTATGTGGGCGTGATCCCGGTGGCAATCGGCCTACTCTGGCGCTCGATGGTCGTCCGCCTCGGCCGGGGAGGACTCGATTTCGTGCTTGCGCTGACGATCGGTCTCCTCCTCTTCCTGTTGGTGGACGCAAGCGGTGAGGGACTGGAGCTCGCCGCGGGGCTGCCAGGCTCGTTCCAGGGGCCCGTCCTCTTCGTGTTCGGCGCAGCGGCCGCCTATCTCGCGTTGGAAACGCTCGGCGCGTGGTTGCGTCGAGCGCGGGCGGGGCGCGCAGGCGATCGGACGGGCTGGGTATTGGCGCTGCTGGTCGCCATTGGCATTGGCCTGCACAACTTCGGCGAAGGCCTGGCGATTGGCGCCGCGTTCGCGCTGGGCGAAGCTGCACTGGGAACGATGCTCATCGTAGGCTTTACGTTGCACAACACGACCGAGGGTCTCGCCATCGTTGCCCCGCTCGCCCGCGAGCGCGTTCGCCTGTGGAATCTCGTCAAGCTCGGTCTCGTGGCTGGAGCGCCGACCATTGCAGGCGCCTGGCTCGGCGGCTTCGTGTATTCGCCGGTCTGGTCGGTCCTGTTCCTCGCGATTGGCGCCGGCGCGATCGCGCAGGTGGTCGTGCAGATTGCCCGGCAGATGGCGGGAGATCAGCCAATCAGCAGTTACTTCACGAGAACGGCGACAGCGGCCGGGCTGATGAGCGGCGTCGCGGTCATGTACGTCACAGGCATGCTCGTGGGGTAATGGCCATGACAGACTTCTGGCAGCGTCAGGTGGGCCGGCCGACGGTAGGTTTGCTGTCAATCCTGCTCCTGCTGGCATGCATGGCGGTCGTGGCATTGGCTGCCGGCTCGAAGAGCGAGGTGCGCGACATCACGCTCGTGGCGCGCGGCGTCGCGTTCTACGTCGATGGGCAGCCCGAAGCGAACCCCGTGCTGCGCGTCGAAGCGGGCGAGCAGGTGCGGTTTCTGTTCCGCAACGAGGACCGCGGCATGGCACACGACTTCGCGGTGAGCAGTTGGCAGCTCTCTCAGCCGCTCCCTCGCGAGCCCGGTGAAACCGCCTCAGTCGTCGTCCGCGTGCCCGACCGCCCCGGCCGATACTCCTATGTCTGCACGCCACATGCCGCGCTGATGCACGGTGTAATCGAGGCCCAATAACGAAAAAAGGGGACAGCCCCCGTTTTACGAAGGGCGTAAAACAAGGCTGTCCCTCTTCCCCATCGCGTTGCAGCCCTATAGCAACTCATGGCAGACTGCATACAGGGGCGGGAGCGCCCGTGGCGCAGAATCATGCCGTGGCGGACCTCGAGGTCCTGGAGACGCTTTGAGCAAAGATGATCTGATCGATATTCAGGGAACGGTGCTTGCCGTGCACAGCGGCGGCATCTACCGTGTGCAATCCGACTCGGGCCAAGAAGTGCTCGCGCAACTCAGCGGCCGAATGCGGCGATTCCGCATCAAGGTGGTGCCGGGCGACCGAGTCACCGTTGGTATCTCCCCATACGATCCGGTGCGCGGCATCATCACGTTCCGGGCCAAGTGACGGAAAAGGGGACAGGCCCCTTTTTCGTGAACGTATGCGGCCGAAAAAGGGGCCTGTCCCCTTTTCCGTTACTCCGAAAACTCCTTTGCCAGCTCGACCCACTCCCCCTCAGGCGCGAGCTCTTGGTACGTCTGCCAGTGGGGCCGGGCTTCAACCGACCGGCCCATCTTCTCGAGGGTAACGGCCAGGTAAAAGTACGCGTCGGCGTAGCTCGGATCGATCGTCAGCGCTTGCTCGTAGTAGTGGGCAGCCTCAGCGTAGTGGCCGCTGTCGTGGTGGACGTTGCCGAGATTGAAGAGCGCTTCGAAGGAGGACGGATCGAGGCGGGCGCCGCGCTCATAGAGGCCTTGCGCCTCTGGAATCTCGTTGCGTCCATAGCGGATGTTCCCGAGGTTGACGATGGCGGGGACGAGCTCCGGGTCGAGGGCCAGCGCCTTGCGGTACGTGGCCATGGCCTGTTCCTGCATGTCCAGTCCGGCCTCGTCCAGCGACGTGCCCTCGAGGAAGTACCGCTCGGCCAGCTCCTGGTCTTCGCGCGTCACCGAGGGATACGCCTCGATCGGCGTCGGGCGCTGCGGCCGCGGTCGCAAGGTGACGATGCGCGCCTGAGAGGACTCCTGGCGCGCAGACTGGAAGTCGAGCGCGAGCTGTCCCTCGCGCTCGGCCACGAGGCTCCGGACCACGCTGCGAAAGCGGGCGCCTCGCTCGAGCTCGGCTGCCGCCTGTCGGATGACGACCAGGTCGGCAAACCCGTAGGTCGTCTCGCCGCCCGCTCGGGCTGGGTGGATGAGTCCCCACTTGGCGAGGTAGCGCAAATGATCATCGCGCAAGTGGGGGTATCTCTGCCGAATCGAGCGTGCCGTGTACCGTTCCTGGGTCATGCGCGGTTGCGGGAGAACGAGGACAGCCCTGGACTGTCCCCATTTTCTCTCGATGTAAAGATAGCTCACTCGCAGATCGTCCCGAAGCGGAACCCGCGCGCCTCCAAGGCGGGCACCAGGCGCTCCACCGTCTCCACGGCATAGCGGCGGTCGGCGCGTGGGTTGCGGTGGTGGCCGTCGTGAATGACGATGATCTCGCCGTTGTCGACGTTCTCGAGCAACCGGGGCACGATGGTCTCGGCACGGCGACGCCGAAACCAGTTCCAGTCCCACAGGTTCCAACCCCACCCGACCAGGCGATAGCCGAGCCGCGCGAGACCGCGAAACATGTTCCCGCCGCGCCAGCCGCCGTGAGGTCGAAACGCCGCGCACGGCGGTCGGCCGGTGATCTCCTGGATGTGCCGCGCGGCCTGGCCGAGGTGCTCGGCGAGCGCGTCCGGCGTGAGAAACATGAGCTCCCGCTGATCGGAGTGCAGCGCGACGTCGTGCCCTTCCGCCGCCATGCGCGCCACGATGGGCGCGGTATCCTCCGTGATGTACCGATCGATCACGAAGAACGTCGCGCGTGCGTCATTGGCACGTAGGACATCGAGCAACGCCGGCGTTGCGTCCGGGTTCGGGCCATCATCGAACGTCAGATAGACGACCCGGTCGCCGGGCCGCGTCGGCATCTTCCACACGGCGCGTGACCGGAAGCCGTAGTCCAGCAAGAACGGAAACGGTGCCGTGTGGGCGAGCCAGGTGGCGCCCAGGCCAATCAGGAGCAACCACACCATGGTGAATTATGTTCCAGCCTTCGCTCGCCTCTGGCGAGCTACGGCTAAGCAAGCTTGATTCCTCAATCCTGATTCCTGATGCTATCTTCTTACAACCATGCTGTTGGCGAGTGATCTGGGCGGCACCAAGACGTTGGTCGGGTTGTTCAAACGAACGGGCGGGCGCCCCGAGCTGCTCGACACGCGAGAGTTCCCGACGCTCGATTTTCCCGGTCTCTCGGCAATCCTCGTGAGCTTCTTGCACGCGACCGGCACCCGGCCGAACGAGATCGAAGCGGCGTGTCTTGGGGTGGCCGGGCCCATCATCAAGCAGGTCGTGCGATTGAGCAACGTCCCGTGGCGGGTGAATGGGCGGGACGTCATCGAGGAGACCGGCATCTCACGATTGTGGCTGCTGAACGACGTCGAGGCCATGGCCTACGCCGTGTCGGCGCTCGAGGCCGACGAGCTGCACACGCTGCAAGAAGGCGTCTTCAACGCCGACGGGAACATGTGTCTGGTGACCGCCGGGACGGGCCTCGGACAGGCGATTCTGGTGCGTCATCAGGGTCGGCTGCTCCCCTGCCCATCCGAGGGCGGCCACGGGGACTTCGCCGCTCGGACGGCACGCGAGATCGAGCTACTCCAGTATCTGACCCGCGAACATGGCCGTACGCATACCGAGCACATCGTCTCTGGTCCCGGCCTCGTGAACCTCCTTCGCTTCACGAGCGAGGGCCAGTCGCCGCTCTTGAAGGAGAATGGGGACCGCTGCTCCGACCGCGAGATCCCGGCCGCCATCACCAAGCGAGGCATCGAGGGATCCGACCCGCACTGCGTGGAGGCGCTCCACCTGTTTCTCGGTGTGTTCGGCGCCGCCGCCGGCAATTTCGCCTTGCAGTCCGTGGCCACGGGCGGCGTGTTCCTCGGCGGTGGCATCCCCTCCAAGATCCTTGACGCGTTCGACCTTCCGCTCTTCCTCGAGGCATTCCTGCGCAAACCGCCCATGGAGCACATGCTCAAGCGCATCCCGATCCATGTGATCCTCAATCGGCGCGCGGGCCTCCTCGGCGCCGCGGTGTACGCTTCTGCCATGACGGGACGTTCCCTGGACCGCTCGCCCCTCGTGAACCCTGTAAACGCATCTTGACGATGCTGATATTCTGATATATCTTCGCGCCAGCCCACTGGATTGGATACGGAAGACATACGGCCCGAATCGATTGCCGATAAAGTCTATCGGCTACTGAGGCACGAGATCGCCGCCGGGCAGTTTCGTCCTGGCGAGCGGATTGTCGAGAAGCTGCTGGTGGCGCGGCTGCAGATCAGCCGCACGCCGATCCGGGAAGCGCTGCTCCGACTCGAGAGTGAGGGCATTGTCGTCTGCAACAGCCGGCGCAGCTACAACGTGCGGCTGCTCACCGTTCACGACGTCAAGGAGATCTACGAAACGCTGGGCATCCTGGAAGGCGCGGCTGTTCGCCAAATCGCCAGCGTGATCGACGACAGGGATCTCGGCGCGCTCCGGCGCCTCAACGCGAAGATGCGTGCCGCCGCCAAGCAGGGCGACTTGCAGGCGTTCGGCGCGTGGAACCGCGAGTTTCATGACGTCCTGCTCTCGAAGCTGGAGAACCGGACGCTGCGCGAAGTCTGCGACATCGTCCGCGACCGTCTCTACACGTTTCCGGTTCGGCGCCACTCGATTCCAGAATGGCTGAGGAAGTCCGTTCGCGAGCACCGCGAGATCATTCGACTGGCGATCGCGAAGGACGGCGAGGCACTCGGCGCGTACTTTCGTGATATCCACTGGAGCTACGACCGCAATCGGCGCTACATCGACGATGCGTTCGATGCCAGCGGCGAAGCGGCCGTGCATTTGTAGGTCGTCTTACTTTTGGGGGGAGGACGAGCAGCCATGGTGAAGCGATTCCTTATCGTCGTGTGTGCGGCAGCGATGTGCGCCGTACTGATGGGGCCGGCACCACGCGTGTGGGCCCAAGGTACGACGTCGCGCATCGGCGGCGCCGTCACCGATACGAGCGGCGGGGCAATTCCTGGCGCCACGGTCACGCTGACCAACGAGTCGATGGGCGTCTCGTTCACGACGATCACGTCTGGCACGGGTGTGTACGTCTTCGAGGCGGTTGGCGTCGGCATGTATACCGTGAAGGTCGAGCTGGACGGCTTCAAGACGTTCGTCGCGCCGGGCACCATCGTCAACATCGGTACGCCGGCAACGGTGAACGCCGTGCTCGAAACCGGCAGCCTCACGGAGACCGTCGAAGTCACGGCGGCTGCGCCGGCGGTACAAACGACCGATTCCGGGAACTACGGCTCCGTCATCGATCAGAGGTCGGTCGAGTCGCTGCCAATCATTGGCGGCCGCGGGCGCAACCCCCTCGAACTCGTCCTCACGCAGCCGGGCGTCGTATCCGGCGCGAACACCGGAGGTGGCACGCACGTGCACGGCGCGCGCGACCGAGCCTGGAACTTCACGCTCGACGGCATCGACACGAACGAGTCGAGCGCAGGCGGCAGCAACTTCTCGCCGCTCCGTACGAATCCGGACGCCATTACCGAGTTCAAGGTGTTGACGGGCAATTTTACCGCCGAGTATGGGCGGAACAGCGGTGGCCAGGTGGCGATGGTGTCGCGGTCCGGGACCAACGAGTTCCACGGCACCGGTTTTTACTTCGCACGGCGGCCGCAGTTCAACGCCAACGAGTGGGAGAACAACTTCAGCGACCTGCCCAAGGCGGAAGAACGGCTCAACATCAGCGGCTTCAGCGTCGGTGGACCCATTCGCCGGAGCAAGACGTTCTTCTTTGGCAACGTGCAGATCCTACGCGGGCAGCAGCAACACACGCTGACGCGTAACGTCTATACGGAGAGTGCTCGCCAAGGGATTTGGCGGTACGTTCCGGGTGGTCGCAACGCACCCGCGGGCGTCAGCGGCGCTTCGGTCGACAGCTCGGGCAACCCCATCGTCGGCGTGGCAAGCTACAACATTGCGGGAAAGGATCCCCAAGGTATCGGTCTCGATCAGCAGGTCCAGGGGCTCATCGGCGAGACGCCGCTGCCGAATGACTTTTCGGTGGGCGACGGCTTGAACCTTGCTGGATACACTTGGAATCCCGAAGAAGAAGAGGAGCAGCACGATGTGCTCCTGCGCGTCGATCAGGTGCTCGGGCCGAAGCACTATGCGTTCGCTCGTGTGGCCTGGGGCCAACAGAACACGCTGTGTGACGAGGTCAATGATGGCACCGCGCCGTTCCCTGGCCTGTCCTGCCTCGTGGATACCGAGCGTTCACCGTTGAACGTTGCCGCCAGCTGGCGCTGGAATCCCGTTGGCAGTGTCGTCAACGAACTGGTCGTGGGTGGCAATCACTTTACTTTCGATTTCGTGACGCCTGAGGCGCAACCAGGCTTGGTCGATCTCACCTTTGGTGACATCACCATGCCGCACGGCTTTCAGATCGGGAATCTGCGAACCGTCAACACCTACCAGATCGTCAACAACACGACGTACGTTCGGGGCGCGCACACGTTCAAGGGCGGTCTGAACTTCCGGTATCAGCAACACAAGGACGTCCGTGGCTCAGTCGGCACGACGAACGTCAACGCAATCGTGAACTTCGATGACGACGTCAATACGGTCGATTCGGCAGTGTTCGGTCTGCCGTCCGACATCGACGTGGAGAACGACCTGCCGGACCTGCGAGACTCCGTCAACTTCCTCCTCGGCAGGGTGGGTACCGTCGCGCAGGGCTTCGTCCAACAGGGGGACGGCTACGCGCCGGGTGGAACGCCTTTCAACTACGACGCTCGCTTCCCAGAGCTGGATCTATATCTGCAAGACAACTGGAAGATTCGACCCAACATCACGATCGACGCTGGCCTTCGATGGGAGCTCAAGATGGCGCCGAGCAATCCCGAGAATCTCATCCTCCGGCCGAACCAGCGCGTGGCTGTTGCTGAACCTCCCAGCAACGCCCTCACGTGGGTGCAGGAATCGCTCTACGACGACGACATCAACAACCTGGCGCCGTCGGTTGGCGTCGCCTGGGACGTTGGGAGTGACGGAAAGAGCGTCGTTCGTGGGAACTACCGCATCGCCTACGACCGCATCAACACATTTGTCCTCTCCTCCACGATCTTTCAGAGTATCCCCGGCATCACGCGGACGGAAACGAATACGGAATTCGGTCAAAACGGCGGCCGCTTGCCAAACTTGCCGACGCTCCAACCGACAGGGCAACCCGAAGACTTCGTCACGCCGCCCCCGGTCAGTAACAGCAGCATTCACGTCATGGATACGGAGTTCGAGGCGCCCCTGACCCACGGCTGGGCCCTGAGCTACCAGCGCGAGCTGTGGGGCAAGTCGGTGCTCGAGGTCGCGTACATCGGACGCCGAGGACAGAACCTGTTTGGCGCTTACAACGTCAACCAGACGGAGCTGCATGACAACGGCTTCCTCGACGCGTTCAATACGGTCAAGGCCGGCGGCCAGAGTGCGTTGATGAATCAGTTGTTGGGCGTCGATTCCCGTCTCGGCCCAGGTGAGACCGGATCGGATTTCCTGCGACGGGAGTTCTCGTCGGAGATCAGCCGAGACTCAGTCGCCGAGGTGGCCGATTCACTCGCCGAACGCGTACAGAATGATCAGACGCTCTCCGAGCTGGCCGGCCTCGGGCCGTACTTCTTTTATCCGTATCCGCAGTATCTCGGCGGGATGAACGTGATCGACTCGAATGATCGCTCCACGTACCATGCGCTCGAGGTCACGTGGCAGCGACGGTTCGGCAACGGCTTTGGCTACTTGCTGGGATATACGCTCTCGCAGTCGAAGGACACACGCTCGTTCGACCCGGCATTTACGCGCGTGTCGACGGGTACCAACCAGTCCGCATCCAGCACGCCGTTCGATATTCAGAACCGAGAGCTCAACTTCGCACCGTCCGACTTCGACCGCACCCACGTGTTCCAGGGGAGCTTCGTGACCGAGCTGCCGTTCGGGCGCGGCAAGCTTGTCGGCGATGACGCCGGCCCAGCGCTCGACGCGCTCATTGGTGGCTGGCAGGTCGCGGGGATCCTCCGTTATTACACCGGTCGGCCATTTACCGTCTACAGCGGCGCGCATACGCTCTCAAACGTCGTGCAGACACCGGCCAACTGCGCCGGCTGCAGTGGCAGCGCAGGCAGCGTCTTCGCCGAGGAGGATGGCATCCTTTGGTACCTCAACGGCGACGAGCGCGCGGCGTTCAGCGGTCCGGAAGGTGGTGGCTTCAGCGACGTCGGCCGAAATGCCTTCCGCAGCCCGGGCTCGTTCAGGTCGGACCTGTCGGTGACGAAGCGGTTCTCGTTGTTTGGCACTCACGCGGTTGAGTACCGACTGGACATTACCAACTTGACCAATACACCGACGTTCGCTCTGCCCACGAGCGCGGCGGTGATGACGAACTCAAACTTTGGCCAAATCCTCAACAACGTGATCAGCTCGTCACGGAAGATCCAAATGGGCCTCAAGTACACGTTCTAAGGATCAGGAGTCAGGAAACAGGCCTGCCAGCCGTAGCTCGCGGGGGCGAGCGAAGGCTGGAAGCAGGCTTGCCTAGCCGGAGCTCACCGGAGGCGAGCGAGGGCTGGCAATTCGACGCTCGTAGAAGCGGCGCTCGGCCGCGTTTTGCGCGAGAGACAGAGCAGCTTCATAGGCGCCGCGTGCCTCGGCTTCGCGGCCAAGCTGCAGCAGCAAAGCCGCGCGAGCGGCGGGCAGTAGGTGATACTCACCGAGCACGCCGCGTGACTCCAAGCCATCGAGGATGCGGAGTCCATGCTCGACTCCCTCCGCCATGGCCACTGCCACGGCGCGATTGAGCTCGACGATCGGCGACGGCTCGACGCGTAACAGCAGACCGTAGAGGGCGGTGATCTGCCGCCAGTCCGTATCTTCCGAACGCTTGGCCTCGGCATGCAGCGCGGCAATCGCCGCTTGAAGCGCGTACGAGCCCGGCAGCGGTCCCTTCCGCCTCTTGATCGCGCTCTCGACCAGCCCGACGCCCTGGCGAATCTGTCGGCGATCCCAGGCTGAACGATCCTGTTCGTCGAGGAGCAGCGGCTCGCCATCCGCGCCAACACGAGCGCCGCGCCGGGCGTCGTGCAGCAGCATGAGCGCCAGCAGGCCGCGAGCCTCTCCCTCGTTGGGTAAGAGCTCGACGAGCAGTCGCCCGAGACGGATCGCCTCGACGCACAGCTCTGGACGGATCAACGTCTCACCGTGCGTTGGCGCATATCCTTCGTTGAACACGAGATAGATGACGCGAAGCACGGCACTGAGACGAGTGCTGAGGTCTGACTCCGGTGGCACCTCGTACGGAATTCGCGCGTCCCGGATCTTCCGCTGCGCCCGCACCAAGCGTTGCCCCATGGTCGGCGCCGGCACGAGGAACGCCCGCGCGATCTCCTCGGTCGTGAGGTCGCACAGTCGGCTTCGCGGTCGTAGATCAGTAGCATGTAACGCATGTCTATTCTCCTTTGCCGGATCACAGCCCGGCCACACCCACTAGTCGAATGGCACCCGCCATTTTCGACACTCGAAAAGGAACCGGGTACCTTTCGCTCCCGAAAAGGTACCCGGTTCCTTTTATCGAGGCAGGTACTGCTTCGGGAACTTGGCGACCACCGTGTAGATGGGGTCCACGACCTGCGCGACGCGGACGACACCAACCTGTGACACGAGCTGATACGCGTCCTGCTTGTCGAACCCATGCTCGTCGACCAACCACTTGATGAGCTCGACGTACGCGATACGAAGCGCATCGGTCAGGGGACGCGCGCTGCCAGCAACCATGAGAAACTGCTCGTCCTCGAGACGCGGCCAGGTAATACTCTTTCCCTTCAAGAGATTGAACCGAAACGCCACCTTCATCGACGTTTCGAGACCAGAGCCGCATACCTCTCCGTCGCCCTGAAGAGCATGGCCATCGCCAAAATAGAACAGCGCGCCCTTGTGAAAGACGGGCAGGTAGACCGTCGTTCCCTCGTGCACGTCCGAGATATCCATGTTGCCGCCGAATCGTCCTGGCCACAGGCCATCGAACGCCTCTTCACCCGGGGGCGCCACCGCCACACGGCCGAGCATGGGTCTGAGGGGCACGGTGATGGACGTCATGCGACTGGCTGGCATGTCGAGCGTCCCCGTCATCTTCTCGCGATCGAGTCGCCAGATATATCGGCCGCGCGGAAACGACTCGTTGAGAAATGCAGTGCCGCTGTCCGGCACCAGCGCGCCAAACGTGCCGCCCTGGGTCGACACGGCGGTGTCGCGATTGGGCTGCACCTGAAGCACCTCGACAACGAGAGTGTCGCCGGGCTCCGCACCCTCGATGGCGATCGGACCGACCTCGCCGGGCCACTTGCCGCCTGCCTTTTCATACCATTCGCCCCACAACGTCTCGCTCTCGACCACGTCGCCCGGCTTGATGGTCAGCACCGGTGGCCGCGCGGCAAACGTGCGGTGGCCGACAGTTGGCGTCAGCCGATGTGTTTCCGCTCGCGCCGCGCCCCCTACCAGCAGCACGGCCCCGGCCAAGCAGGTCAGCATTCTCATGGACAGCTCCTTTTCAATGTCACGACGATGCCAGTAGACCAAGCCCTGATACGATATCGCTATGCACGTGGGTTGTCTTCGACTCTCGCTCCTCGCCGCTCTGTGCCTCATGACGATGGCCTCTAATCTCGCTGGGCAAACCGTCCCTGAGCCCATTCGCTACACTGTTCGCTTCGCCGCCCCACAGACGAACTACGTGGAGATCGAAGCGACATACCCGACCGGTGGCCGGCCAGCGATTGAGCTCATGATGGCTGTCTGGACACCTGGCTCGTATCTCGTGCGCGAATATTCCAGACACGTCGAGGATCTGACGGCGAAGGCACCAACCGGCTCTGCCCTTCCCGTCGAGAAGACCCGCAAGAACCGCTGGCGCGTGACCACCCAAGGCGCCTCCTCCGTCGTGGTCCAGTACCGAGTGTACGCACATGAGATGTCGGTGCGAACCAACTGGGTCGACGCCGGATTTGCGCTGCTCAATGGTGCGCCGACGTTCATCACGCTTGCAGAGACAAGCGTGGCGCGGCCGCACGATGTAACGCTCAGCCTGCCGGATGGATGGAAGACGACACAGACCTCCCTGCCGGCGGCGCCAGAGGGCACACCACACCACTATGTGGCGCCTGATTTCGATACGCTCGTGGATTCGCCGATCGTCGCGGGCAATCCTGCCGTGTACGAGTTCGAGGTGGCAGGCAAGAAGCACGCGCTCGTCAACGACAGCGAGGACGGTGTGTGGGACGGCCCACGCTCGGCGCGCGATGTGGAGCAGGTCGTGCGTGCCACCGAGCGTTTCTGGGGCACCCTGCCGTACGAGAAGTACGTCTTCCTCAATCTTCTCACCGAGGCGGGCGGCGGGCTCGAGCACAAGAACTCGACGACGTTGATGTTCAGCCGCTGGGGGACCCGCACGCGAGAGCGCTATCGCGACTGGCTCGGCCTCGTCAGCCACGAGTTCTTCCACACATGGAACATCAAGCGCCTGCGCCCGCGTGAGCTCGGCCCGTTCGACTACGAAAACGAGGTCCACACAACCGGGCTATGGGTGGGCGAAGGATTCACGAGTTACTATGGCGACCTGCTGGTGCGTCGTGCAGGTCTCACGACCGACGATGAGTACTTGGGAAGCCTCGGCAACACGATCAAAGGGCTGCAGACGACGCCAGGAAGGGCTGTCCAGCCGGTCAGCGGCGCCTCGTACGACGCCTGGATCAAGCATTACCGGCCCGATGAGAACACGGCCAATACCACGATCAGCTACTACACCAAGGGCGCCGTCGTCGGGTTTCTGCTCGACGCCAGGATTCGGCAGGCGACCAATGGACGGCAATCGCTCGACGATGCGATGCGGCTCGCGTACGAGCGCTTCGCGGGCCCTCGTGGGTACACGCAAGCGGAGCTCAGGCAAACATTCACCGAGGTCGCAGGCGTAGACCTGGAGTCATGGCTACAGGATGCCATTGATACGACCAAGGAGCTCGATTACAGCGCGGCGCTCGAGTGGTACGGCCTCCGCTTCAAACCGACTGATCCAAATCGCCGCTCCAAGGCGTGGCTCGGTACGGAGACGGCTGTGAAGGAGGGGCGTCTCGTTGCGACAGGAGTGGTGAGAGATTCGCCTGCCTTCGACGGAGGCCTCAACGCGGATGACGAGATCTTGGCGATCGATGACTTCCGCGTGCCCCCTGAGCGTGGGCAGCTCGATCGGCGGCTCGCGAGCTACCAACCGGGCAGCAACGTGTCGATGCTCGTGGCACGACGGGACCAACTGATGCACCTCGATATCACGCTGGGAGAAGAACCAGCAGCTGACCGTTGGACGCTGGAAGTGGATTCGGATGCGACCGACGCGCAGCGCGCGAACCTCCGCGCCTGGCTCAACGGCAGCGAACCAGGCGCCAGCACTGGAGGACGCGCGGGCTAGAGCCCGCGCGCTACGCACTCAAAGTCTCGGCGTAGCGCGGGGCCTTCAGGTCTCGCGCCATGACGGTCAGCAGTCAACACGCGCCGCTGCGATGAATCCTTGGGCGGTGCGTATGCAGCACAATGGACAACGTCCCGTAGTACACCGGGAATGCTAGCGAGCTCCAGAGCAACGTGCGGCTGACGTCAGGCAACGCCCAGATAATCGCCAGCACCTGAATGCCCCACACCGCGCACCAGGCTACCGTCAGGAGACGAAGCGTGGGAATCTGCGAGGGGTAGACGTACCCGATCGGCACGAACACCAACACGACGAACAACGACACGACCAACATGTTGGTGAACGGCGACCACTCGAACGCGACGAGATAGAGAGCGACGACGTTCCAATAGGATGGAAATCCGGTGAAGAAGTGATCCGCTGACTTGGCGTCGCGCCGCGCAAAACCTAGCGCGCTTGCCAGGAGGACAGCGCTCGCAGCCAGAGCACCCCAGCCCGCCGGAAACATGCCCGCCTCCAGCAAGAGCAGCACGGGGACGAGGACGTACGTCAGATAGTCGACGATATCGTCGAGGCGGGCGCCATCGATGAGGGGCGCGTGCTCGCGAACGCGGACCAAACGCGCGAGCGCACCGTCACTGGCGTCGATGATGACGGCCAGCGATAACCACAGGAACGCGGTCCTTGAATCGTGCCGTGTGATTGGACCAAGCGCCGCCAACGCACAAAGCGCGCCAGAGGCCGTGTAGACGTGTACTGCGTACGCCGCGGCGCAGCGGACGAAGGACATGAAATCAGGAATCGGGATTCAGGAATCGGGAATCACGTGTAGGGTCAGGCATCAGCATGGTCAGGAAGGACTGCGAGCGATCAGGGTTAAAGGGAGCACGGTCCAGCCTGAGGCAAGCGTTGCAGGTCGGCCGCCCGCTCGCCGCCCCTGGCTGACGCCGGAGCCCCGATTCCCACGGTTTCCGTCCCGTTTCCCGTTTTCTATTTCCTGAATCCTGATTCCTGCTCTATTCGGCGAGGCGCCGGTCGAGCTCGGCGATTGCCAGGGCGAGCTGCTCGCGCCGGACGGGATGTTGCGTCGCCTCGAGCTGGCTGAGGAGCTCGGCCCGAGCGAGACGCCACGATTCGAGTTGCCGCACCCGCTCGGGGTCGAGACCAGCCGCCAGTCCTCGCCGGCGACGGTCATGCTCACGTGCGTCAAGCTGCTCTTGTAACCGGGCCTCGGCGTCGATTAGGCCCTCTCCAGCGTCACTCATAGGTTGTCCCCTTCTCCCTGCCGGAAAGTACCGGCGAACATCCAAATAGTGTAACTCAGCTGACGCCGGGATCAGTAACGGACGCCTCGGCGAGGCGTCCCTACCTCCTGCCTATGGTAGGGCGCGTTCGCCGAACGCGCCCTCTGCTAGAAACGTCCGCGCCTCGTCGAGCTCGGGCCGCCCCGCATCCGCCTGGCCCCAGACCTCGAGAAAGCGGCGGTAGGCCGCGCCAGCCGCGGCAGGCTGGTCGCGCAGGCGCTCTGCCCGTGCCAGACCGAGCAATGCCCGTGCGCGGCGTGGCTGTTTCGCCAAGAGGTTGACGTAATGCAGCCGGGCGTGGCCGGTCTCGTCGACCTGCAAGCGGAGATCGCCTGCGACTTCCTCTGCCCAGAGGAGCGGCTGGCGGAGCTGGCCGCTCGCGCGCAGGTTTCCCTCGATCTCTTGCGCTTGGCGTAGCATCACGGTCATCTCGTCGCGCTCATACTGCCCGCCCGCGATCGCCGCCCGCACCAACAGCCAACGGCGCATGCTCTCGCTCGACGCACCAGCCGCGCGCGCAAGGACCTCGAGCTCGGCAGCCGCTTCACGCGCCTCGGCAAAGGCGGCCTGATCCTGGTGCGGAAACGCGGAGCGTGCGGCGCTCATCCCGCGCGCAAACCAATAGAGATCGAGGTCCTGATCGGCGAAGAGGCGACGAGGAAGCGATGCGCCCAGGGTCAAGTCCTGGCGCTCGAGAGCCAGGCGCACCCGCATCTCGGCGAGCCCACGCCGCGCACGATCGACGGTCGCGGGCTCCGGCGCTTCATCCGGTCGCGCGAGCGCCTCCTCGATCCTTTCGACGAGCGCGGCCGCGTCCTCGAACCGCCCCAGCTCCGTGTACGAGCTGAGTAGCGATTCCGGCATGAACGACTGCTGCCCCGGACCGTACATCAAGCGCCGATCGATCAGCGCGTCCACGAGCCCCAGGGCCACCTCGTCCTGCCGCGCCGCCTCTTCCCACAGACCAAGCTCTCGATACAGTCGTGCAGAGGCGTGACGCGGCCCAGGCACAGCAGGTGCGGTGCGCGCCACCACATCCGCCACCCGATGGGCATCGTCACCGGGACTGGCGCCGTCGTCAATCGCCAGCAGCAGTGCGAACGCTGCGCTCGCCACGCGCGGCACGCCACCGAAGCGCTCGCCGACGACCGCCGCTGCCCGCTTGGCCGCCTCGTCACCTGGCACCGTCGAAAGCGCCAGCTCGGCAAATGCGAGCCACACGACCGCTTCGTTGTCGCCTGGATGCGCCTTGACGAGTCGGCGGAGCGCGTCGCGATACGCCAGTCTGCGGCGAGGGAACGGCTCGTCTGCCGGCTCGAACAGCGAGGTGAGCGCCTGAACGTGTGCGCGCTGCAGGCCGGTTGCGGCCTCACCTGCCCGCGTCAGCTCGTCGCGGGCTCGTGCCTCCGCAAGACGCGTGGGCGTTGCCCCGGGCCATGGCAGATTGCTGACCGCCAGCCCCCACTGAACAACTGGGCACTGCGGGTCGAGCGTGGCGGCTCGTTGAAAGGCTTGGCGCGCCTCGTCCATCGCGAGCACGAGGGCGAGGCGCTTCCCCTTATCCGCGTGCGCGGACGCCTCAGCGCTGCACTGCTTCCCTGAGTCGGCCTGGTCAACCGTGACATCGGCGCGAGCAACGAGGCCGCTAGCGCAGACGAGCGCCGCCGCTGTGCGGACAACGGATGCTCGGATCATCTCGCGTCATCCGACGCGAGCTCGGCGGCCGGCAGGTGCACGCGAAACGTCGAGCCGCGCTCGGACGCGCTCTCGACCTCCACGAACCCGTGGCCTTCGGACACGATCGCCTGCACCATTGGCAATCCGAGCCCCGTCCCCTTGGTCGGCTCCTTCGTCGTGTAGAAGGGCTCGAACATGCGCGCCTGGACATCCGGCGTCATGCCCACACCCGTGTCGCTCACTTCGAGCAGGATGAAGAGCCCCGGCGGCATCCCCGGGTGGTCTTGGACCTGTGCCGCCTCGAGCACCTCGTTCGCCGTGCGAATCGTCAAGGTACCACCATCGGGCATCGCGTCGCGAGCATTCGTCGCAAGGTTGAGGACGACTTGCTCGACGTGGGCCCTGTCCGCCTCGATGATCAGGAGATCGGAGGCCAGGTCGAACACCACGGCGACCTCGCCGCCAACGAGGCGCTCCAACAGATGGTCCATTTGATGCAGCAGCGCGTTCAGGTCGAGTGGCGACCGCTGCGAGACATGACGGCGGCCCAGCGCGAGCAGCTGGCGTGTGAGCGCTGCGCCCCGCATGGCCGCTACACGGATCTCTTCGAGGTCGCCGCGACGCACGTCGGCCTCCATGAGCTGCTCTTCGAGCAGATCGCAATAGCCAACGATTGCCGTGAGCAAGTTGTTGAAGTCGTGGGCGATGCCGCCGGCAAGGCGGCCCACGACCTCCATGCGTTGCGCATGTCTCAGGCGCTCCTCGTGCTGAGGCGACTGGATGACCGGATCGAAGAGCAACTGCACGGCGTCCGGTCCGATGCGGCGAGCGCGCGCGGCGGTGTCGACGCGCGCGCCATCCGGGCGGACAAGGGTCATCGCCAACTGGACCTCAGCATCGGTCGTCAGGCTCTCGAGACCATGACGGAGGCTTCCCCGGTTCTCGGGCGCGACCAGCGCCGTGAAGGGCTGACCGACGAGCTGATCGGCGGTCTGTCCGGCGAGGCGAACCAAGGCGGCGTTGACGAGCGTCAGCAGACCATGACCGTCGACCACCAACACGGCGTCGCGGATTTGCTCCAGGAGGGCCATGTAACGCTGGTCGATCGCGAACGCCCGGTCAACCATGATGTTCCTACTGTACCCTACTTGGTCTCAACTGAAGGCGGGGCTGCAGCCCCGCCAATCGCGTTCACGCCTCAGCCGGCGTACGCGAGATGGCGAATGATCCGTCGCGTCCGCCATAGCAGCACCCGGTGTAACAGCACGTTGATGATCAGCAGGCCGGCCAGCGCCGCAGCCATGTGCGCGGCCGACCCAAACAGGATGCCGTAGGCGAACGGCATGGCTTCTGCCAAGGCAATCGCGGCAACGGTGATCAGGGCGATGTGCCACGTCCGCTCACCCTTGCCCCCAGGGACGGAGAATGGAAGCGCCGGATTGGCGGCGAGCTCGACCATGAGAATCGCGTGGCTGAGAAGGCCCAGCCAGAGTGCGTGAGTCACGTGGAATACCACGACACCGCCGGTTGGCGCGCCCTCGGACAGGCTTTGGACGAGAAGCAGCGCGGTGACGAAGAGCAGGTAAGGCAGGAGAAAGCGGACGAGCACGACGTTCTTGGTCGCGATCACAATCGCCATCAGATCGGCTGGCAACGCAAAGTACACCCAGGCCGCGCGGAACCAGTCGCTGCGCGTGAGCGCCTGGCGGAGCACCGACGGAAAGACCACGACCGCCACGTCCAGCAGCGTCACGCCGAGCCCACTCGACGGCGTGGCGCCGCCAATTCCCATGAAGAGGTAGAGCACGGTGAGTGGAAGGATGCTCAAGATCGCGAGACGAAACCGTTGATCGACGCGAAACTGGGCGCGTACCAGCAGGTCGACCGCACGATGCTCCGGCGTGAGGATCCGCGGGCCGAGCGAGGTGATTGGCGTATCCGACACACGTGTCGCCGCAGAGAGGCTGGCCAGACGGTCGGCATACTCGAGCGAGAGGCGCCTCGCTGCAACGGGGCCCAGCAAGAGAAGTAACACAGCAGGCACCGCTGCGGCTGTGAAGTCGAGTGACCCGGCGCGGCCAGCGGCGATCTCCAGCCATGCGGCAAACCACGCCGCAGGATCGAGATAGAGATACCATCCCTTCTCGACGCGGACGTGCAACAGCGCCGATTGAAGGCGTGACAGCAACAGGAAACTGCCGTAAACGACGAAGGTGAACAGGAGCTGCGCGTAGCCGAGCCACCGGTGCAGCCGATCCGCCGGTAGCACGCGCAGAAGCATTCCGTAGACCGTTGCGACGGTCACCGCCGTCAGCGCGCTCGCCACTAGCGTCGCCGCGAGGGCCGCCACGCCAACCAGCGGTCCGCCGGCCAGCCGTATCCACACGACGAGCGGCGCGGCGCTTGTCGCAAGCGCGAGCACCCACGCAAACAACAGCAGACTCGTCAGCCGGGCGGCGAAGAACGTTCGAGACGCGACAGGGCGATAGCCGAGGATCGCGAAGTCGTCGGGCGCGAGGACGACCGTATGAAAGTCGGTCAGCAGCAGCGCAGCCAACGAGGCAATGAGTAAGAGAAAGTAGAGCGTGGCCGAGGCGAACGGATCCGGCAGGACGGCGATCAAGTACGCGAGCAGGCCGCCGAGCGCGGCCTGGAACAGGAACAGCCCGATCAACGTCCCACGCGCGCCGCGGCGCTCGTGCACGCCAAAGCTGAAGCCACGCGTCCGCCGCAAGTCGAGCACCAGCGAGAGTCGGACGAGGGCCCGCCACTGCTGCACGTCGATTCCAAAAGGCATGAGGTGATCGGGAAGCAGGAAACAGGAAACAGAATTCACCCTTCGACTCGCTTCGCTCGCTCCCTTCGACTTCGCTCAGGGAGCCCCGAGCGACAGTCGAGGGGCTCAGGGCATTCGACTCCTCTGTGGCTCGCCATGAGCGAGGCTGACGGCTCGCCGAAGGTGTGCCGTCAGTCGAGTCGAATGGAGCGCGACAGCGTGCTGAGCACGTCGGCAGTCACGCGGCCCGCATCGCGCGTCTCGGTGAGCGCCACGAACGCCTCTTCGAGCGTCGCGCGGCCGGCGTCTTTCACGATCTCGGGGGCAGTTCCCTCGACGACTTTCCGTCCTTTGTCGAGAATGAGGATCCGCGAGCACACGCGCTCCACGACGTCGAGGATATGCGAACAGAAGAGCACGGTCCGTCCCTGCGCCGCCAAACCACGCAGGAGCTGCTTGACGACGAGCGCAGCGTTCGCGTCGAGCCCGGTGAGTGGCTCGTCGAGAACGAGGACATCCGGTGCATGAATGAGCGCGGCCGCAATCAGCACCTTTTGCTTCATCCCCTTCGAGAGCTCCACCATCCGCTTCGCTCGGACGTCGGCCAGATCGAACAGCTGCACCAGCTCGTTGGCACGAACGGTCGCGACGCGATCTTCGAGGTGATAGAGCAACGCAACGAAGCTCAGGTACTCGTCTGGCGTCAGCGCCTCGTACAACGCGCCAGATTCCGGCACGTAGCCAACGCGCTGCTTGACCGCAAGCGGCTCGGCGAGCACATCGAATCCCGCCACCCGTGCCTGCCCGGCGGTTGGCTTCATCATGCCCGTGAGGATGCGCACCGTGGTCGACTTTCCGGCGCCGTTCGGGCCGAGCAGGCCGAGAATTTCACCGGGATCGGCGCGGAACGAGAGCCCGTCGAGAGCCAGGAGCTGCCCGTAACGGTGCGTGAGATCATGGACCTCGATCATGGATGCGATCGGCGTCGAGCAGCTCTGCCAGCGCGTCCTCGGCGAGATAAGGGCCGCCTCGGCGAGGCGGCCCTACCTCACGATCACGCAGGCAGACGAGGTCTCATATCCTGACCAAGCGACACAACTTCGTCAACCAATCGTGGCATAGTATCTCCAAGGATTGCCCGAGCGCCGTGACGAAGCCCAAGCGACAGTCTCTTCTTGCGTGGTTGCTGCTCTTGGTTGCACTCGGCGCCGTTGAGCTATCGTCGACCCGTGCCGATCGTACCGAGAGCTGGGCGTCTCGAGCCGATGCCGGACGCTCCGTGCCACCGGCCGCGGGAACATCCCCACAAGCCGCCGCTCCGTCGTCTGCTGGAGACGAAGCCGCCCTCCCTGGCGGACGCGTGTTGTTGGATGCTCACAATTGCTATCCGTACAGTGGACGTTGGACGGATCGAGTGGACCGTGCTCTCGCGACCGGTGCTCCGCTGGCCATCGAGCAAGACCTCATCTGGTACACGGACACCCAGAAAGGAACGTCGCGGTCGGTTGTTGCGCACGGCCTCGAAGAGGCCCCTTCGGCACCAAGCTTGCGCGAGCATTTCTTCGAGCGCGTCCGGCCGTACGTCGAGCGTGCGCTGGCGGAGCAGCGCCGCGGCGACTGGCCTCTCATCACGTTGAATCTCGACCTCAAGTCGGACGAGCCCGAGCACCACGCCGCCATCTGGACGCTCCTCGGCGAATACGAGGCTTGGCTCACGACCGCGGTCAAGGATGCTGATCCGGCGCGCGTGATGCCGCTCGACGTCAAGCCTCTTCTCGTCCTCACCGGGAGCAATGACGCGCAGCAGAAGAGCTTCCATGACCGCCTGCCGATCGGCACGCGTCTACGCGTGTTCGGCGCAACGCGGGTCCCGCCGCCATCCGGGACGACCGACGAGGAGCGGCTCATGTCGGCGGCACGCGCGACGCCAGAGGTGGCGATTGGTGAGCGCGCGACCAACTATCGGCGCTGGGTCAACTTCCCGTGGGCAGTCGTCGAAGCAGGCGGTCAGGTGCGCGCAGCAGAGTGGACGACCGAGGACAGCGCGCGGCTCCAGGCGCTCGTCGATCGAGCACACGCCCAAGGACTCTGGATCCGCTTCTACACCCTCAACGGGTCCCGACCAGAAACGTCGAAGGCGCTCGGCTGGACCGCCAGCTACAATTTCGGCTCACTCGACGCCGTGCAGCAACGATGGCGCGCCTCCATCGAGGCGGGCGTGGACTTCGTCGCCACCGATCAATACGAGGATTTCACGCAGCTATTGAGCATGCGAGACGTCACGAAGCCCTCTCGATAGTCACGGATAGAGTCGCTCGCGTTGCCAACCGTGCTCGACTCGCCGGTACCGAACGCGATCGTGCAGCCGAAACTCCTCGGATTTCCAGAACTCGATGACGTCTGGCGTCAGGCGATATCCCCCCCAGAACGATGGCCGCGGCACGTCTTCGCCAGGGAATCGTGCCTCGGTCTCGCGCAAGCGCGCCAGCAGCTCGTCACGCGACGTGAGCACCTGGCTCTGCTTCGACGCCCACGCGCCAAGCCGGCTTCCGCGCGGACGGGTCACGAAGTACGCGTCCGATTCGTCGGGCGCAATTCGTGCCGCGACACCCTCGACGCGAACCTGCTCGTCGATCCAGGGCCAGTAGAAGCACAGCGCCGCGCGCGGGTTGTCGTCGAGCTCGCGCGCCTTGCGGCTCGCGTAGTTGGTGTAGAAGACGAAGCCCCGCTCATCCAAGCCGTGGAGGAGCACCACCCGGACGGAAGGCCGGCCGTCGGACAACGCGGTCGCCAGCGCGCACGCGGTGTGATCGAACGGCGCCTGTGCCGCGGCGCGCTCGAAGGCGTGACGGAACAGTGCGAGCGGATCTGAATCGTTCATCGACGTGTAGACGCTCCAGCGCCCGACCTGAAGGTCGGGCCTACAGACGATTATCTCCGGTCACCGCGTCACGGCCTCGGCCGACGCCTGTTCGAGTCGCGCCTTTGTGCTTCGAAGATAGCGGTCCAGAGCGTCGCGCGTCCTGCGGCGCGCCGAGGGACGGATCAGCGCGCGGAGGAGGCCTGTCAGTCCGCCAATCCGAGCGCGGTTCACAACCAGAAGATACACGCGATCGAGCCCCTCCTGCAGCGGGTCCTCCACCAGGAACTTCAGTTCCAGCGCCGCGTCGAAGTAGTGACTCGCGTAGATCTGCTTCGAGGCAATGGCGTAGTCGATCCCTCGATCAGGCGGTGGCTGGTAGATGGTGACGTGATTGACGCGGAGCGTGGGCTTGATACCGAAGTCCACCAACGACCAGTAGAAGAAGTCGTCGGCGTTGGCAAGGCGCGCTCTGGGGTAGGATCGCAGATAGTCGCTGAGCTCCGGCTGACTGGAGAGGAGCGAGCTGCTCTCCTCCAGCATCTCCTCGAACGCGTCGCCGGAACGCAGGGGCTGATCCTGGTCGCTCAGCTCCGGCAGGGCGCCGTTGCCCTGTGCGCGATACGCCGTGACGAAGCCGACGAGCATGTCTTTGAGTATCGCGTCGGCACGCGCGCGCGCGCTGGTCCCTCCTCCCCCCTCTCGCCGGATGCGCGTCATTGCCTCCGCGGGCAACTTCACGGCGCACTTGCCAATCTCGCACTGCGACAACGCCCGGAGATCGTCGAGTGGCATGCGAAGTGCCTTGACGTCGTCGAGCGTTGGCGGCTGACGGAATGTGCCGATCTGCCTGACGCTCTCTCCGGACTCGAACCTGGCAATGTCGCGAAAGCGCTCCACGAATGTCGCTGCAGAGACGTCAATGCGGACGCTGCCGAACACCGCAATCTCGTGCGCGAGATCCGTGCTCAGGAGCATCGAGACAGGGCGCCCGCTCTCGACCGTTCGCACATCGCGAGCATTCAGACCGATATCGTGGAGGACATTCTGCAGCGTTCGGCGCTCCTCCTGAACGCTGACGCTCGCAGACGGCAAGAGAATCGATGCGGCAACCGCCACAACGGCCAAGCAGCGACGCCGTGTGCAACGCCGGTGTCGGACGGCTCGCGCCGGCCCGCCCCGGCTATTGCCGTGACGATCCAATGCGATGCACGGCTCAGTTTGGCACCCATCGAATGCCCTTGTCGTCCCTCCTCGGACCATTCGTGCTGTGCAGCCTATGCGAGATCCGCGCCAGTTGATCCGTGTGCTGAAAATACGGAACGCTGGACGCACCACACCGCGCGCTATCCGCCGGGAACGCTACGGCCGAGGCTGGTCGGTGCGATCGGCCCCTTAGCAGACGGTGTACTGAGACACTACGCGGCAGGAACAGATCTCGGTGACGCCACGTTACCGAGGTTCGGATGGCGGCAAGGCAGTCAAATGACGTCGAGCTCAACCGCAACGTCCGGGCTTGCAACTGCAAGCGTGCCATAGAGCGGTCATCTCGACTTGAACTTCTCCACGAGCTCCTCAGCCTCCTTGGACGTCACGCCGGTGAGTTGGAGCCGGAGCCGGGCCCCGTTGAAGACAGTGTGATCGCTGCGGACAGGGTGCTCGCGGTCGACCCAGCCGTCGATTTGCGCCGTGACGCCACCGAGCGTCATACCCTGATCGCGCGCGATCACCTGAATCAGCTCGACACCGCAGGAGGCGACGCCCGCGAGAAAGACCTCGGCTGGCGTCACCGCTTCGCCGGGACAGCCGTTCTGCGCCGGACCATCCACGACGAAGTGATGTTGCCTGGCGCTGCACAAGACCCGGCCGAGCATATCCGTCGAGCGGGCCTGCACCTGATACCGCCGTACGCTGTCAGCTTCCATCGACGCGCCTCCGTTCTCGCCGCGAGTTTACTACTGTCCGAGGTTGGAGCGGGCGAGTCGAGGAGCGACGCTCGCGGGAAAAAATAGGGGCAGGTGGGTTTGACCTGCCCCTTGGGAGGAGGTTGGAGGGTCCAGCAGACCACTAGAAGGAGACGCGCATGCCGAGCTCCAGCTGGCGGCCAGGCATGGCGCTGATGGGCTCGCCAAAGTTCGGCGCGCTTTCGACACCGCCATATCGTGTGTAGTTGGCAATATTGAACACGTTGAGCGCCTGAATATAGACCTCGAGCCCCGTCGGACGCCCTTGCTGCCGATCTCGCATGCCGACGGTCTGAGGCCCACCGCCGGGTGGACCACCACCACCGCGGGGCCCACCAGGGCCCCGTCCACCACCACCGCGACCGCCACCACCGCCGCGGCCAACGCCGGAGCCGAACCCCCAGCTCAAACGCAGATCCACGTTCTTCTGCCAGTCGCCCAGCTCACTATTACGTGACACCCCCTCGGACCGGTCGTTGGTGGCCGTATCCCCGTTGGCATCAGTGCCCAGCGTTCTGTTGTAGGGCGCACCAGAGCTCACGCGCGCGTGGAGTCCTAGACCAAAGCCCTTCGGGAGTTGCACGTTGATGAAGCTGAAGATCTGGTGGCGAATGTCGCCGCTCGCCGGTCCCCACTCGCTGGCGAGGTCGGAGCCGTCGGCCGGCAGGCTGAGCGGTCCGTCTGCGTCGTTCATGGACCTGCCGTATCGATAGCTGATGACGCCGAACAGACTGCGCGGCATGTAGGACATCATGAGGCTCAGGTCGACCCCCTGCTCCTCGGCCCGTCCAATCGACTGGATCTCGGTGATACGCTCGAACTCCGGAGACGGTCGCACGCCGTCGATAGGCGCGTTGATGTTCAGCCCACGCAGTCGATGCGAGGTCTCCTCGCGGAAATAGTTGGTGCGAAGCCGTGCCCACTCTGTCAGCTGTTGGTCGACGCCGACCGACACGCGTGTCAGCCTGGGCAGCCGGAGATCCTCGGCAGCCTGAATCCGGCTCGGTGGAATCGTCTCACTGGCCGCCCCTGCGAACGGATCTGGATAAGAGGGATTCTGGATGATGATGTCCCGTTGACGAAGTCCATCGACGAGCACGGTCTGCGCGTACGTGTCCGCCCCGTACCAGTCATAGAAGATGCCCCCGCCTGCGCGGATGGTCGTTCGTCCACTGGCGAACGGCGTCCAACCGATGCTGGCGCGCGGTGAGAAGTTTGCCTTGCCGTCAATTTGTGACTGAAACTCGTGCCTCAGGCCAACGCCGAGCATGAGGTCCTTGCGCAGACGGATGTCGTCCTGAACATACCAGCCGACCTCGTGGCGAGAGTAGGTCGCCTCCGGGTTGCCCTCACGCTGGGAGAACTGGAGCGGGCGTCCCGCGACATAATCGTCGAGGCTCGCGAAGGTGAACGTCCCGCCCATGTTCGACTGCTCGTTGGTGCGGTAACGGGAGACGTCGATCTCGAAGCCGGCACTGAGACTGTGCATTTTGCCGAGCGTGAACTGGAGGTCGTCGGCCACCTCGATCTCCCGCGCGCGCTCGCCGCCGGCGAGCTGCGCGCCGCCCGAGGTAAACGAGCCGAGCACGTCGATGGTCGGCTCCATGCTGGCCGACATCGTCTCGGTGTCATCCCACGCGTACTCGAAGCGCACGTGGTTGAGAAAGCGCTTCGCGAACGTGCCCGACGTGCTGATACGGGCACGGTTCTCGAAAGAATCCCGATCGTAGGCACGCTCCTGTAAATCGAGCTCAGTGGCACCGAGATCGCGCTGCCAGCGCGATTCACGCTGGTACTCGAAGCGCAGCATCTGCTCGCTCGTCAAGGCATGCTCGAGGCGAAAGTCCATCTCGAGCCGACGATTGCCCTGTTCGACGATGTCGCTGAATGGCCCGCTGTCCAGCCGCGCGTTGATCGTCTGTGCATCGAACGCGTCCCAGCCGCTGACCGAGATCGCATACGAGGTCTTGTTCCTCACGATGGGGCCACTCGTGCTCCATCGCAACCGGCGGGTCTGGCCATCGCCTCGCTCTGGGGCGAGGGGGCTGCGCGCATCGAGCGATTGATCACGAAAGCCGAGATTCACCTGATTCCGAAAGTCGCCGCTGCCCGGCCTGGTCACGATGTCGATGCGCGGCCGGCCGGCCTGATGGTTGTCTGCCGAATACGGATCGAAACGGAAGCGAATCTCCTGAATTTGAGACTTGGGCGGCAACTGCCCGCCCTCGAACCCGTTCACTCGCATGACGGCGCCAGGACCGGCTATCGCCTCGATGACCTCCGCCATCTCCTCGGGATCGTCCGGGAGATTTTCGATCTGCTCTTGGGTCAAGGCTTGCGTGAAGTTGTTGGCGAGCGCCGTCTCGGTCGGGTCTTGCGTGACCGCCACGTCTTCGAGAACCTTGCTCAGCGCGAGCTCCACCTCTCTCGTGACCCGCTGCCGGTCGGTGACCACCAGTCTCGGCTCGTCGAATGGCTCGAACCCGGACAGCTCGACACGCAGCGCATAGGTTCCAGGCGCCAGGCTCTCGAAGAGCGCCTCGCCGCGGTCATCCGTCACCATGGGGATAGGCGTTGTGGCAGGTTGCGGGCCGACCAGCGTCACATCTGCGCCAGGGATACGATCACCGAGGGGATCGGTGACAACGACGCTGACGGTTCCGGCGGATTGACCCGCAGCATCGTCAGCGCGCCTCGGCGAGGCGTCCCTACCGCCATCGTGGTACGGCGCGTTCGCCGAACCATCGGGGTAGGGCGCGTTCGCCGAACGCGCCGCTAGTGTGGCCGGAGCTGCAGACTGCCCCGCGAAGGCCGCCTGTGCCCCCACCGACGACGACTGCGTTGCAATCTGCGCCGCTCCGGCCCACCGAGCCGGCGTGAGCGCCGCGGCCATCAGACCAACGACGAACCACGCGCCGGCATATCTGATACGACAAACCATCGTCAACCTGCTTACTCAGGATTCCTTGACTGCTTTCTCTTATCCTTGAACTGCTCGGGCTCGAGGTCTGGATTTAGCTCGACCTTGGTGATCGTCCACTCTTCCTCGACCTGGTCGTCGACCTGACGGATGATCTTGTGCGGTACCTGCACGCCACCTTCGTCACCGTAGTCGCTGAAGAAGAGCTGGGTCTCGACCAAGGGTGGCGGCCCCTGCGCCTGCCTCTCCCGGCGGATCTCCTCGAGAGCCTTGCGCCGCTCGTCCTCGCTCCCGCCCCGTTGCGGCCCCATGCGGCGCATACCTCGGAAGGACGGCGCCTGATAGGTCATCATGAGGAGGAGGTGCGTTTGCCGGTCGACGAACACGCGAGCCTTGAACCCGTCACCTGCCACATCGAGCACGTCAGCCGTCTGGCCGTTCGGCGCCTGTGCCTCGCCGACGTGCGCGAGCGTGAGCCCGGCGAGCGGGGCTGCGCTGGGCAGCACGCCGAGCAGGGCACGGTAGAACTCGCCGTGCATGGCACGCCCGCGGCCGCCGCCGCGGCTACCGCCCATTGCCGGCCCGCCCGGTCCTCCCTGTGCCGCTCCCGCCTCGCCGGATCCGCCCTCCCGAGCGCCTCGCCCGCGCCCCCGGAAACCGCCACCGCCCTCACGCTCCATCCAGCTCTCTTGTCCGTTCACGGTCAGCGTGACGGTACCGCCCGGCGTACCGTCTGGTCGCTCAGTCTCCTCGACGCGTTGGAACTTGTCGGGAAACAAGACGCGCATGGTGAACGTGCTCGACATCTGGCGTTCACCGAATACACGGCGCGTGTCCGCCTCGAAGGCCAAGCTGCGCAAATCAGCGACCGCGGCACCGCCCACCGCCTCGTTGACCGCTTGAAGCACCTCTTTGGCTTTCGCAATACTGGCTTCGGAGGGTGGAGCCGGCGTAGAGCCCTGCTCCCCTCCGGGTGCGGCCTCCGTGACTGGCCGCGATGCAGGCTCCTGCGCGCGGGTCGCGCTCGCAGCGCTCACGACTTGCGGATTCGGCGCCCCGCTCGCCAGCATGGCCAGCGCCGCCGAGATCACTATCGCTGCTCTGTACGGGATCCTGGCCTGCATGATTCACCTCCGCGCGCGTGCGCGCCTCGAATCAGGTAGGGCGCGTTCGCCGACTCGTCCGCCGTAGCGCTAAGTGCGAAGGCGGAACGCGCCGTCGCGGCCGCCTCGGCGAGGCGGCCCTACCGAGGTGATTGTGATACGACTTGCCCGGCGACGTGGTTAACGGCCGGCTAAGAGTTTGTTAAGAACGTAAAAACTAACGCGAGACCATGCACACAACCCATACCTTGGACGCGTTCAAGCCTATCGAGGACTACGGCATCATCGGCAACATGCGCACGGTCGCGCTCGTTGGTCGCGACGGATCGATCGATTGGCTTTGCTGGCCGTTCTTCGATTCGCCAACTGTCTGTGCCGCGCTGCTCGACCCAGCGCGTGGCGGTTCGTTCCGCATCTACACCGATCACGACAGCGTCACGAGGCAGTTCTACTGGCCGGACACGAACGTGCTCGTCACACGTTTTCTCTCACCGCAGGGTGTCGGTGAGGTCGTGGACTTCATGCCGGTCAATGTTGCCGAAGATCACCCGTTCCGGCGCGCGATCATCCGCCGCGTCCGCTGCTCGCGCGGCGAGATCCGCTTTCGGCTCGAGTGTCGCCTCATGTTCGACTACGCGCGCGAGGTCCCTGAGTGTGAGCTGGTCCAGGATGGCGCCCGGTTCAGCGGCCGTCGACTGCGTCTGGCGTTGTGTGGACCGGTGCCGCTCGTCCGCGACGGATCAGGCGTCGCGGCGGAGTTCGTGCTGCAGGAGGGGGAGGAGCACGTCTTCGTCCTCTACGAGCTCCGGGACGACAGGCCGCTGTTGTCATGCCTGGCGCATGAAGAGGGAGAGGCGCTCTTTCGCGAGACGGTGCAATTCTGGCGACGCTGGCTCGAACGCTGTACCTATACCGGCCGCTGGCGCGAGACGGTGTATCGCTCGGCACTCGCCTTGAAGCTGCTCACCTTCGAGCCAACCGGCGCGCTCATTGCCGCGCCAACCTGTAGCCTGCCCGAGCACATCGGCGGCGAGCGCAATTGGGACTATCGCTACGTCTGGGTCCGCGATGCGGCGTTCACCCTCTACGCGCTGATCCGGATCGGTTTCACCAGTGAAGCCGCAGACTTCATGGGCTGGATCGAAGCGCGATGTCACGAAGCCACCAACGTGGGCCTTCAAACGATGTACAGCATCGATGGCCGCCCGTATCTGCCGGAAGTGACGCTCGATCATCTCGCCGGCTACCGCGGCTCACGTCCCGTCCGCATTGGCAACGGCGCTTCGGAACAACTGCAGCTGGATATCTACGGTGAGCTGTTGGACGCCGTATATCTGTTCAACAAGTACGGTCGGCCGATCTCGACCGACCTCTGGCGCGCCGTTTCCCGCCTGGTCGACTGGGTCGTGGAGAACTGGGCCGAAGACGACGAGAGCATCTGGGAAGTGCGCGGTGGACGGAAGCCTTTCGTCTACTCGAAGCTTATGTGTTGGGTCGCGCTGGATCGCGCCGTCCGCCTGGCGGACAAGCGCTCACTCCCTTCCAACCGAACGGTGTGGCTCGCCGAGCGCGACAAGCTGTTCCTGGAGATCATGGAGCGCGGCTGGAGCCAGCAGCGCAACGCGTTCGTGCAGTACTATGGCTCCGACGACCTCGATGCAGCGACGCTGCTGATGCCGCTCGTGTTCTTCGTCTCGCCGAGCGATCCACGGATGCTGCGCACAATCGATGCGGTGATGAAGCCACTTCACGAGGGGGGCCTGATGTCGAGCAGCGCCGTCTATCGTTACGATCCGCGCACCGGCGTCGACGGCCTACGGGGCCACGAGGGCTCGTTCAACATGTGCACGTTTTGGTTGGTCGAGGCGCTGACGCGTGCAGGGCAGTTCGACGGCCAGCGTCTGGAGGAAGCGCGTCTCCTGTTCGAGCAGATGCTGGGCTACGCGAACCATCTCGGGCTCTACGCAGAACAGACGGGCCCGAGCGGTGAAGCCCTCGGCAACTTCCCACAGGCCTTTACGCACTTGGCCCTTATCAGCGCCGCGTTCAATCTCGATAGAGCTCTGGGGAGGAAGGGATAAAGGGGTCTGTGGCTGTGAGGCTATTGGTCTCGACGGCAACCGCGGTGCTGCTCGCGCTGACGATCGCCCTCACGGGCGCAGCGCCACAACCCAAAGGCGACGCCGCCGACCGACCTGCAGCAAGCGACCCGCTCCTCTGGCGGGTCGACGGTCGTGCTCCTGCTTACCTCTTTGGCACGATTCACGTCCCAGACGCGCGGGTGCTGCAGCTCCCGGTACCCGTCGACGACGCGCTTGCCGAGGCGAGCGCGCTCTACACCGAGATTCCCATGGATCTCACGACGCGGCTGACGCTCAACGATCGCGTGACGCTGCCGCCTCACCAGCGCCTGCAAGACATTCTCGGGGAGGCGCTACACACACGGCTGTTGAAGACCTTCCAGACCGCGATGAGCGACGCCGCAGTGCCGGACGCCACTGCCGACGCACTCGAAACGATGCTCGACCGCTTGAAGCCGTGGGCCGCCCTCGGGCAGGTCGCGCTGCTCGACTACCTCCCTGAGCTTGCCGCAGGACGCCAGCCGCTCGACGCCGTGCTGTATGCACGCGCCCACGCAGACGGCAAACAGGTCGCAGCCCTCGAAACGGTGGACGAGCAGGTTGCAGCCTTCGACCGCTTCACCCACGCCGAGCAGACTGCCATGCTGCGCGCAGCACTCGACGAATTGGATCGCGCGCGTCAAACGCACACCACGCCGGCAGAGGAGCTGGTCGAGGCCTATCTCGCTGGCAATCTCCACCAACTGAACGAGCTTCTGATGGACACCGCGACTGATGTGGCGCTCGCCCGCAAGTTTCACGACGTCATGCTCGTCTCGCGCAACCGGCGGATGGCGGAGCGCATCGCCGCGATTCGGCGCGCCGAGCCATCCACAGTGCACTTCTTCGCGGTCGGCGCCCTCCACCTCTCGGGCCCGGAAGGAATCCCGGCGCTCTTGCGCGACGCACGCTTCCGAGTCACACGGATCAAATACAGTGATCAGTGATCAGTGGTCAGTGGTCACTGTATTCGTCCCGCAACTTCGTCGGCGAGGCGCTCGAGCCCCTCACTCATCGCCACCGGGTACCGGTCGCCGTCGCGGAGCTGCCGCACGCGCGGCGGAAGGCGCAGCTGCTCGGCGGCCGACCGATCGCGCAGGGCCGCGAGCGAGGCGCGCACGTCGAGTCGGCGTCCGCCACGCATGACGCACGTGAGAAGCGGCGTGGCGCCTGGAGGACCGGCTTCGTCGGCCGTGGCGACAACGTCGCGCCGCATCACGCCATCCTCGACGAGACGCCAGATCTGTTTGCGCCCAGGATAGAGGCGCTTGCCTGGGCTCAGCTTCATGGCGGGCGCCGGCACGCCCTGCCGCTCGATCTCGATCAGCTTGTAGACGGCACCGAGCGCGGGGGCGTCACTCGACGTGCTCACGGCCGTGCCGACCCCAAACGCATCGATGGGCGCCTGGGCGGCAAGGAGGGCTGCCACGCGGTGCTCATCGAGGTCGCCGCTCGCGAACACACGCGTTTCACGAAGACCGCCAGCATCGAGCGCCTGGCGGACAGCACGGCTCAGCGCCACGAGATCTCCGCTATCGAGCCGCACGCCGGACGGACGCAGCCCAGCGTCGACGATGCGGCCGACCGCCACCAGCGGATCGTAGGTGTCGATGATGAACACGCTATCCGGTCCGTGCACCGATGCAAACGTCCGAAACGCATCGAGCTCGGAAGCAAACGACATCACCCAGGAGTGCGCCATCGTCCCCGAGACCGGGATGCCGAAGAGGAAGCCGGCTTCGACATTCGACGTCGAGGCGCAGCCAGCCAGATACGCAGCGCGCGCCGCGTAGCGAGCCGCCTCCGGTCCATGCGCGCGGCGGCTGCCGAACTCGACCACGGGCCGCCCCTCGGCCGCCGCGACCACCCGCGCGGCTTTGCTGGCAACCGATGTTTGGAATCCGACAATACTGAGGAGCGCCGTTTCGACGATTTGGGCCTCGCCGACGGGTGCGGTCACACGCAGCAGCGGTTGCTGCGCAAACACCAGCGTTCCCTCCGCGACGGCCCATACCTCACCAGTGAAACGAAACCGCGCCAAGTAGTCGTCGAAGAACGACGCCGGTGCGTTGCCGAGCGCCGGTACCGAGCGCAAGTACGCGATCTCATCCTGGGCGAACGCCAGCGGCTCGAGGTACTCGAGGGCTTGATCGATCCCGGCCGCGATGAGAAAAGACCTTGTCGGCGGGAGCTCACGCACGAACAGCTCGAAGGTGGCACGCGCCTGGCCAGACGCGTGGTAGCCAGCCGTCATCGTGAGCTCGTACAGATCGCTAACGAGAGCACTCACCCGCATAAGGGTCAAAGGCGTTGAGGACTCAAGACTCCCGGACGTCACGCCCGGGCTATCATGATCTCATGAGCGACGAATCTCACGCTGCGCTGTTGATCGTCGACGTGCAGAACGACTTTTGTGAGGGAGGGGCACTCGCCGTATCGCGGGGAGACACCGTCGTTCCTGTGTTGAATGGATGGATCGACTACGCTCGGGCAAAGGGCTGGCCGGTGTATGCGTCGCGTGACTGGCATCCGCCGCGCACCAGCCACTTCGCCGCATACGGCGGCCCATGGCCAGTGCACTGTGTGCAGAATACGGCTGGCGCGGCGTTCCATCCGGATCTCGCGCTCCCCGAGACCGTGCTCGTCATCAGCAAAGGACAAGATGCGGAGAGCCACGGCTACTCGGCGTTCGAGGGAACCACACATGACGGGACCGATTTCCTGACCGATCTGCGGCGGCGCGCCGTCACGCATCTCTACGTCGGCGGCCTGGCAACCGACTACTGTGTGAAGAACAGCGTCACCGACGCACGGCGGCACGGCCTCGAGGTGGACGTGATTCGCGACGCGGTGGCGGCGGTTGGCGTGAAGCCTGGAGACGCCGAGGCAGCCATCGACGCGATGCAGCACGCCGGCGCGCGGGTCGCCTCCTCCGAGGCATTGATGAAGGAGGTACGAGGTTCGAGGTAAGAGGTTCGAGGTGGGAGGTGAGTTCCTGCGGACGGGTTGGCGTCGAGCGCCGGGGCTGGAACGCCGAACCCTTCCGTCAAGCCCTTACTCTGAAGCATCGAAGGACACCTCCGGCGTTGAACCTTGCACGTACGTTGAACCTCGAACCTTGAACCTCGAACCTCGAACCTTTATGTGGGCTGCAACGCGTGATCGCCGCGAACCGGCTGGCCGGACCAGGCAAGCTGGGAGGTCCAGGGCTGCGGCGGTGCCGTCCAGAACTCGTCGGATGGAGGCAGGCCAAGCGGCAGGAACGCCGTGGCACACAGGTACAGACTGCCCGTGGACATATACGTCTCGCCGATCTCCGGCTGGTGCCCGCAGAGACCAATCGTGAGCCAGCCGTCGTCATCGAACGTCCCGGGCGCTTCGAGCGTGCGCCGAATGACAGCCGTGAGCGCGGTGCGCGCCTGCGCGGGCGGCATCGGCCACGGGAGCTCGCGCCTGAGCGCCATTTGCGCCAAGAGCTGGAATGCGCCACAGCGGTATGCGATCGAGCGTCCGATGGCCGGAAACGACCCATCGGCCGCGATCAGCCGCTCGAGGACGCCGGCGTACCGGCGGGCGCGACGGAGCACCGGCTCGCGAAACGGCAGCCATTGGCTACTTTCCTTGCCACACGATGCGAGGATGTCGATGAGCATCGGCTGAATGACGTAGCTGTTGTAGTAGTCCCACTTGAAGTTGGGACCGTCACTGTACAGCCCATCCCCGACGTACCACTGCTCGTGCTGGCGGAGCGCGTAGTCGACGCGCATCCGGTCCCAATCCGCACCCATTCTGCACAGCGCTGCCTCGAGCGTCGCGGAGAACAACAGCCAGTTGTTGAACCCGGGCAGGTGCACGCGGGCGGCGCCCAACGCCGCCACGAGTCGCTCGCGCGTCGCCGTATCGAGCCCGTCGTTCAGCGCGCGTGGGGCGCGTAGCGTGGCGTGCGCGAGAAAGGCAGCATCGACCAGCGCCTGGCCACCGTTGGTGAAATCGAGGGCGTCCGGCGACGCCGGATCGGTGCCGACGGCAATCGCTCGGCGCGCCAGCTCTGCGTACTTCCCACGCAACCGTCCTTCTTCACTGCCATCGTCTCCCAGCTCAATCCAGGGTGCGAGACCGGCGAGAAGACGTCCCACGGCTTCCAGGTGGGTGAAGAGCCGGCGCTCGTCGACGGTCTCCGGCGCTGCCTCGACCGGCATGCGCTCTTTCAGCCGCCCCTCCGCGAGGTTGGTGAGCACCGGATCCGCCAGCCGCGTGAGGAGCTCGATCCAGCGCTGTCGATCCGCGGCGCCGCTCGCAGATGTCGCACTGGAGCTGTATCTGGGAACGTCGCGTCGACCGTCGACGCGAAACGCCGGAGTGTCGTCGATCTCGCGGGGGAAGCCGGCAACGCCGGCCAGGCCGCCTGCCCACCCGAGGAATGCGCGTCGATCCATCCCTCGCATTGTGCCCAACGGGAGGACTGCGGTAAAGGGGGGTGCGGAATGCAGACGAAGAGAAGAAGGGGAACGTGTGTCGCTTCGCTGATGAAGGACGGGCGGCTCAATCTGACACGATTGTCGCCTATGCGGCAAACTTGCGACGTAATTGTTGTAATGATCCTGTGATGCCTCTCGCCGCGCTCGCAGGAGATCTCCACATTTTTGCGGCTAATCATTGGAAATCCGACCAGAAACAGCTCGTCGAGCTAACCTGGCCAACGTCTTGCTGGGATTCTACGGGTTGTCTCGGCAGGCGTCTGCCGTCATCGAACCTGAGAGGAACAACACGCGATGAAACTGATCACTGCCATCATCAAGCCCCACATGCTGGACGACGTCCGCGACGCGCTGCACGGCGTGGGTGTCGAGGGGCTCACCGTCACCGAGGTCAAGGGCTTCGGCCGCCAAAAGGGACACACCGAGATCTACCGGGGCGCCGAGTACTCCGTCGCCTTCGTCCCGAAGACCAAAGTGGAGATCGTCGCCGCAGACGAGCGCGTGGAGCAGATTGTCGACGCGATCACCACAGCGGCACGGACGGGAACCATTGGTGACGGGAAGATCTTCATCTGCAACGTGGAGCAAGCCGTGCGCATCCGGACCGGTGAGGCAGGGACCGAGGCCCTCTGAAGGACGCCTTCCATGAGTGGTCGCGCGATTTCATTACCAGGCGAAAGAGAGCGAGGACAGGGAGTCATGATGCACACCGATCGACGACAGATTTCGGACCGGCGTCGGCCGCGTTTAGCGTTGGCCTTGCTCGGCATGGGTATGGTGTTTGCCATCCCTGGCGCCGCATGGGCGCAGGAAGCGGCGGAGGCGGCCGAGACAGTGTGGACGACCGACGTGGCGGTCGACACGCTGTGGGTCCTCGTCGCCGGATTCCTGGTGTTCTTCATGAACACCGGATTCGGCTGCGTGGAGGCCGGATTCTGTCGGGCCAAGAACGCCGTCAACATCCTGGCCAAGAACTTCGTGGTGTTCGGCATCTCGTCCATCGCGTTCTGGCTCGTCGGCTGGTCGCTCATGTTCGGCGATGGCACGTCCTGGTTCGGCACGTCCGGATGGATGCTGCTGGGTGCGGACAACAGCCCCGTGACCGGCGACGCGTACCAGGGCGTCTATTCGTCCATCAATTGGACCGGTGTGCCGCTGTTTGCGAAATTCTTCTTCCAGCTCGTCTTCGCCGGGACCGCGGCCACGATCGTCTCGGGCTGCGTCGCTGAGCGGATCCACTACCGAGCCTTCATGATCTTCGCGTTCGTCCTCGTGGCCATCGGCTATCCGGTGACCGGCCACTGGATCTGGGGCGGCGGCTGGCTCGCCGAGCTCGGCATGTGGGACTTCGCCGGGTCGACGGTCGTGCACTCGGTCGGCGGCTGGGCCGGGCTCGCCGGTATTCTGCTGCTCGGCCCGCGAATCGGGAAGTACCGGGACGGCCGCGTGCACCCGATTCCAGGGCACAGTATGGCGCTCGCGTTCCTGGGCGGCATGATCCTCTGGCTCGGATGGTTCGGGTTCAATCCAGGCAGCACGATGGGCATCTCAGGCGAAGGTGCCGCTGCGGTCTCACACATCGTGGTCACCACCAACATCGCGTGCGCGGCCGGTCTGCTGGCGGCCACCATCACCGCGTGGGCGGTGCTCGGCAAGCCGGACTTCAGCATGACGATCAACGGCGCGCTGGCCGGACTGGTTGCCATCACGGCACCGTGCGCGTTCGTCTCGGTCGGGGCGTCGCTCATCATCGGGCTGATCGCCGGCGTGCTCGTGGTTCTGAGCGTGATGGGCTTCGACAAGGCTCGGATTGACGACCCGGTCGGCGCGCTGTCGGTCCACTTGACCAACGGGGTGTGGGGCACGCTCGCGGTCGGGCTGTTTGCCACCACGGCGGCGCCTGGCGGCATCGACCGCAATGGCCTGTTCACCGGCGGCGGTTTCGGTTTGCTCGGGAGCCAAATCGTCGGCGTGGTGGCCGTTGGAGTCTTCACCCTGGCACTCTCGCTCGTGGTCTGGGGAGTGCTGAAAGCGCTGGGCGGGATCCGCGTGGATCCTCAGGGCGAAATGCAAGGCCTCGACGTCACCGAGATGGGGATGGAGGCCTACCCGGGCGATTCGATTGCCCACGTCTAGGCAGGAATCAGGATCCGTACGTAGCGAGGGGTCCCTTCGACAAGCTCAGGGCCCCTCGCCCGCTACGTACGAGAATACAATGCAAGGCGTCACGCGCTCCGGCCCGATTCCTAGTTCCCGTGAACGTCCAAGCCTCAGAAACTGACCTCCCGCTCGTCCGGGCGCTCGAAGCCGCCCGCGCGGCCGTGTCCGCTGAGATCGCCGTTGCGCGCGGTGGAATCGACGCAATCGGCCGGTATACCAACGACATCGATCAGATTGTTCGTCGTCTGTACTCGACCGCGCGCCGGCATACCGACACGCCACTCGCCCTGGTGGCTCTGGGCGGTTATGGACGCAGGCAGCTCTGCCTCCACTCCGATATCGACATCTTGGTGCTGGTCGACGGTCCGATCCGCGACGCCGAAGCGCGATTCGTGAGGGCGTTGCTCCACCCGCTCTGGGACCTGCAGTTGCAGGTGGGCCACCAGGTTCGTGAGCTCGCAGAGCTGCAGCAGGTCGACCACGACAATCCCGAGTTCTTGCTGGCGCTGCTCGACGCGAGGCTGCTCGACGGCGACAAGGCCGTCTACGAGACCTTCGCGCGACTCTGCCTCGAGGACAGCTCCCCGTGGCGGACGCCGGCCAGCCAGATGCTCCGCTCGCTCATCGATCGGCGGCACACACGCTTCAACGGGACCATTTATCAGCTCGAGCCCGACGTCAAGGAGGCGCCCGGCGCGTTGCGCGACGTCACGGCCATTCGCGCGCTCGGTCCAATGGATGCGGCCCGGGCGGACGATGGCAATCGTCTCGACGAGGCGGAGGATTTCCTGTTCCGCATTCGATCGATCTTGCATCTGGAGCGCGGCCGCAACGCGAACGTCCTGGATGCGGCCCTGCAGGAACGGGTGGCCGCACTGTTCGGCTGTCCGGGTGCCGAGCCGCACCACCAGGTCGAAGCGCTCATGAGCGCTTACTTCTACCACGCGCGCCTCGTCTTCCGGGCGCTGGAGGCGGCCGTGCAAGCCGCCGCGCCGCGTCCAGTCGAGCGTGCCAGGTCGGGCTTGCCTCGCCGAAGCGAAGCGAAGGCGGGCGAAAACCTCGAGCTGGTTGCGTCCGGCGTTCGGTTCGTCGACATGGCGCGCGCCTCCCTCCAGCCGCAGACCTGGCCCGGCGCGTTTCGTGTCGCGCTCGAGCGCGGTTGTCCGGTCTCGCCAGAGGCGCTTCTCTGCATCGAGCGCCATGTCGGCCGATACAGCGCCGAACAGTTCCTCCCTACCGACGCCGAGTGTGACGCGTTCCTTCTGTTCCTGCGTCCCCACACCGGCCTGTACGACCGGCTCTCCGAGATGCACGACTGCGGGCTGCTCGGCCAGATGTTCCCGGAGTTCCGCAAGGTGTACTGCCGTGTCATTCGTGATTTCTTCCACAAGTACACGGTCGACGAGCACACGCTCCTCACGATTCGCGGCCTCGAGCGCCTGAGCACGCGGCCGCCCGTCAGGTGGCGGCGGTTTGCCGCACTCCTTCAGGAGCTCGAGGAGCCAGAGGTGCTGGTCTTCGCCCTCGTGTTCCACGACGTGGGCAAATGGACCGACGGCGGGCACGCCGGCGAGAGTGTGCGGCTCGTGCAGGGTCCCCTCGCGCGGTTTCAGGTGGCACCGGACATCGCCGACACGGTGCAGTTCCTCATCGCCAACCATCTGGAAATGTCTGCGGTGGCGTTTCGGCGGGATATCGAAGACCCGCAAGTGGTCAAGCGTTTCGCGAATCTGGTGGGGACAGAGCTGAATCTCAAGCTGCTCTGCCTCATGACCTTGGTCGACATCGACGCGGTGGGCCCCGACGTCCTCACGCCATGGCAAGAGGATCTGCTCTGGCGGCTGTACGTCGACACGTACAACTACCTGACGCTCGCTTACGGCGAGGAGATCATTCGGGCAACCGACAACAACCTGGAAGAGCTCGCCAGGGGGCTCCCTGACGTGTCCGAGGCCACGCTCGAGAGATTCCTCGACGGGCTGCCCCGTCGATACTTACGTCTGGTCGCCCCGCCTACGATCTGCGAGCACGTGCGGCTCTCGCAAAACATCCAACCGGAGGAAGTCCACTGCGCGTTGACGCGCAAGCACGACGGGGGCCGTGGCCGCGACATCTGGCACCTGACCGTCGTCTCGCTCAACAAGCCGCTGCTCTTCTCCAACATCTGCGGCGTGCTGTCGTACTTCGGCATGGACATCCTGCGGGGGCAGGCCATGACCAACCGGCACGGACTCGTGCTCGACCTCTTCGAGTTCGTGGACGGCGACGACTTCCTCCGCCTGAACGCCGCCGCGGACCGCGAGCTCATTCGCGTGCTGCAGGAGGCTGTCGCCGGCCGGCTCGATGTCGCGTCCAGGCTCCGTGGCAAGGCGCGCGGCCTTCTCGGCCGGCATCGTCCACGGCGGATCAAACCGGTGGTCCATTTCGACGAGCAGTACTCCCAGCGCCACACGATTCTCGAAATCGTGGCCGATAACGCCTGGGGACTCCTCTTCCGCGTCAGCCGCGTCGTCTCTCGTCACGGCTGCGACATCGACCTGGTGCTCATCTCGACCGAGGGCCGGCGCGCGATTGACGTCTTTCACATTACCCGCGAAGGACGCAAGCTGACTGGAGATGTGCAGCGGCCGTTGCGCGCTGAGCTTCTCGAAGTCCTGGCCGGCGCGCGCGACGCGACGAGTGACGAGTGCCGAGCCGGCGCAGCGTGGCACTACGGCTAACGTTGGGGTTCCGGCGAAGCTCCGATGCGCTCGCCGCTAGCCCCCACCTACGGATGTGCCCTCACTCGTCACTGAATTCGTGGTTCTAGCCTTCCACGATCATGTGCGGCTTGGGCGCCGACTTGAACCGGAGTGCGTCGATGCCGTGCTTGCGCACCTTGTAGGCCACAATCCGCTCGGTCGAGTCGAGAAGCCGGGCCGCGCGGGCGATGTTCCCGCGGGCAGACTTGAGGGCATCGAGGATCAGATCCCGCTCGAGGGACGACACTGCCTCATCGAGCGAGACGCGCGGCAGCGTCCCTGAGACCTCCGCGGTCTGCAAGCTGGGCGGCAGGTCATGGGCATGAAGGGCGCCACCGGTGGACACGAGCACGGCCCGCTCGACGACGTTCTCCAGCTCGCGCACGTTGCCCGGCCAGTGATAGCTCATGAGCATGTCGATCGCGGTGGTCGCGATGCGGCGCACTTCCTTGGCGTGAACACGCGCATACTTCTCGACGAAGTGATCCGCCAGCAGCAGGATGTCCGATTTGCGCTCGCGAAGCGGCGGCGCGAAGAGCGAGAACACGTTGAGGCGATAGTAGAGATCCTCACGAAACGTGCGCTCGCGAATGGCCGCCTCGAGATCACTGTTGGTCGCCGCAATCAAGCGCACGTTGATCTTGATCGATTGGGTGCCGCCCAGCCGCTCGAACTCCCGCTCTTGCAGCACGCGCAGCAGCTTGACTTGCGTGCTGGGACTCAGCTCCCCGATCTCGTCGAGGAACACCGTGCCGCCGTTGGCGATTTCGAAGCGGCCTTTCTTCATGGTACGCGCGTCGGTGAACGCCCCAGGCTCGTAGCCGAAGAGCTCGGACTCGACCAGCCCCTCGGGCAAGGCGCCGCAGTTCACCTTCACGAACGGCTTGCTGGAGCGCGGCGAGTTGTAATGGAGCGCGTGGGCAATGAGCTCCTTGCCGGTGCCCGACTCGCCCCGGATGAGCACGGTGGTGTTGGTCGGCGCCACCTGCGCCATCTGTTCGTACAAGCCCTGCATCGGCCGGCTATTGCCAATGACGTTGCGGAAGTCGTACTTTTCCCGCAGCTCTTGCCTGAGCTGCGTGTTCTCCTGGAGCAGCCGCTGCCGCTCCGCCGAGAGCAGGCTCTGCACGCGCACCGCCTGGCCCAGCATGCCGGCCACGACCAGCAGCAGCTGGACCTCGCGGTCGAGGCGCGTGTCGGCCCGATACGGGAGGAGAACACCGAGCGCCCCCACGACGCGCCCGTCGCCCGGAATCGGCACCGAGATGAAGGATGCCTCGCGCGGCCCGACGCGCTTGGTCATCCCCGTGCGGTTCAGGAAGAGCGGCTCCTTGCTCACGCGGGGCACGACGACTGGCTTAGCGCTCTGGACGACGCGGCCCGTGATGCCCTCGCCCAGCTTGTACCGCACTCGCTGGGCCGTTTGCCAGGCGACGCCAGTAGCCGCCGCGATGCGAAGCTCGTCGCGATCCGTCTCGCGGAGCATCACGTTCGCGCTCGTGGCGCCCAAGGCATCCTCCAGGTGTTCGAGAACTCGCCCGAAAGCGCCCTTCAGTGTCGTCGTTGTCCCAAGGGTGCGACTCAGCTCCAGGAGAACTTCGAGGTCGCTCGTCTCACGCGTGACCTTCAACGAGAGCATGATGCAGGATACTACAGAATTGCGGTTGCTAACAAGCCTACATACATAATTGTCGCCATTTTTGAGAAGCCGACAATCATGTCCATGGGAGCTGGCGGGCCCGGGTCATCCACGGGAAATGTCGACAGGTGTCGGCCCATGAGGCGATTTCAACAGAATAGTTGCCATAGAGAGGCTTTCGGGCCATAAATGTCCCGGAGTCGTCTCCGCCGGGCCGTGGTAGGGTCAAGAGGATGGAAGGAACACCGATAATGTCAGTCCGAGTGGGTGCAACCGTCCTCGCGGGGTGGGTAAGCGTAGTCGGCTGCGGCAGCGCCGCACAGCCGAGTCCAGACAACGCGCCAGCCGAGCAGCCCAACGGGTCACCAGCGCGCGACGCCAGCGCGACGCGGGATGCCAAGACCGCGGTCGCTGTGGTCGACGGCTCCGCGATTACGCAGGCGGAGCTGGACGGCGCTATCGGCATGCAGCTCTCAGAAATCGAGGAGCGCCTGTACGACCTGCGCAAGGATCGACTCGAAGACCTGATTGCCGAGCGGCTCATCGCCGCTGAAGCCAAACGTCGCGGGATGACCGTCGAGGTGCTGGAGCAGCAGGAGATCGCTGCCGGAGTGACGCCGCCATCCGACAGCGAGGTTGCGGCCGTCTTCGAGCGCTACAAAAATCAGGCGCAGGGGAATCCCGAACGGCTGAAGACCTTCATCCGAGACCAGGTCCACGAGCAGAAGCGCGACGAGCGGCGGCGCGCATACGTGAGCACGCTCGAGAAGGCAGCCAGCGTCGACCGTCGTCTGACCCCACCTGCTCCGCGACGCACGTCTCTGGAGGTTGACGAGGCGCCTGTGAGAGGCGACGTTTCCGCACCCGTCACGGTCATCGAGTTCACAGACTTCCACTGCCCGTACTGCCGGCGGGTGCAGCCGACGCTCATGGAGCTCCTCGCGAAGTACAAAGGCAAAGTGCGCCTGGTCTTTCGGCACTTTCCGATCGACCAGCTCCACCCGACGGCTCGGAAGGCATCCGAGGCGGCGTGGTGCGCGCAGCAGCAGGGCAAGTTCTGGGAGTACCACGACGGGCTCTTCGAGGCGGGCAACGACGCCAGCCCCGCAGCGCTCGAGAAGGTCGCCAGTAAGATTGGCTTGGACGAGGCCAAGTTCAAGACGTGTACGGCGGGCGCCGAAGCGCCTGCAGGCGTTAACAGCGACCTCGAAGAGGCGCAACGGCTTGGGTTGACCGGGACACCAACCTTCTTCATCAACGGCCGGCCGCTCGTCGGCGGGCTCCCGCTCGACGCATTCAGCGAGATCATCGACGAAGAGCTCGGGAGTAACGCTGAGCAGGTGACACGGTGACAGCCACCCAATCACTTCGCCAGCGGCCGGCGGCGCCTGCGTGAGGTGCCTTCGGCAAAGCGCGCTCGCTCGAACAGCTGCCGCAGTGTCTCACCCTCGAAGCGCGCGACAATCGCCTTGAGCATTCGCATCTGAGCTCTCACCGCGGGTCGGCGCTTGGCGACCTGCTCGGCGAACTCACCAAATCGCTCGATCGTTGCCTTGTCGAGCGTCGCGTCGAGCAGATCGAGATTCGTGCGGTGCTTCAGCCACGGTTCCACGAGCCGTACCGCGAGGCCGAAGCCCTCCTCGTCTTCGGTCAACACCTGGCCGACTTCTGCTGCCGCCTTCGTGATGAAGCGGTCCAAGCGCTTGCCGAACACCGTGGCGCCCGCGAGCTGTAAGCGTAGCCGGCGCAACTGCCGCTCTTTCGACGCCAGGATCTCCGAACGCGCGGACAGCGGCCCTGAGACCTCGGATGCGCTGAAGATCGCTCCCAGAACGGCCCGGGCCGCGCAGGTGCAGACCGTGGTCAGGTTCAGCGCGCCGAACACGGCGTTGATGTCGTTGGCAATGGTAATCGGCGTGCCGTCGCTGGCCTGGCCGCCGGCGAACAGCAGCCCGACGACCGGGAGCGTGCCGTCGACCTCGCCCGTCTGGTGATTGAAGATGAGCGAGCCGGAGTCGCCTGCGGCGCTGAAGGCGTTCCCGTCGGTCGAGGAGATGATGAAGCTATTGGCGATCTGACCCAGCCGCGTCCGATTTCGATAGGTGATATTGATGGTAACGTTGACGCTCGTCACCCGCCCATTCGTCGTCAGGAGGGTCGTCCGGCCTCGTTTCTGGAGGCGCATGCCGAGCCCTGGCGCTTGCACCTCGTAGACGGCCGGCGCAATGTCGATCACATTGTCCGTTCGGTCTGGGGTGACGGTGCCAATGGCGGCGTCCACCACCGACACCGGCGCCACGGCGGTAGGCGTGTTGACCACCGTTGAAACGGTCACGTCGCGCTTGAGCGATCCAATCACATCGGCTGGCAGGGTACCGCCATCCAGTCGGCCAGGTTGCACCACGCGGCGCAGTGTCGGCTCGGTGTCGAGGTTGGAAATGACGTGGTTGTTGGTCAGCAGGACGATGGTGTCGTCGCTCTGATCGCAAGCCCACCCGCCGAGCGTGCCCGCCGAGACGCTCATCTCCGGCCCGATGCTGCAGCCGCCGGGGACCGGGCGATAGCGCGTGGTGTCCTGGAGTGCCTCCGGAATGCCAATCTCGACCACGTCGGTCCGTACGGCTTCCCCTTCACGGCCCTCGACGGTCCGTGACACGAGGTCGTCAGCGGCAAGCGCCGATTCTGGAAGCTTGCGCTGCACGAACACCTGGACGCACAGGTCTCGCGTCTGTCTGCCACCGCGGACCTTGTACCCCGTGCCGACGCCCACGACGTTCGACATGCCGAGCAGCCGCGGCGTGTGCTGCTCTTGGGCAAACGCAGTTCGACTGATTCGATCCGTTGAGGCCACGGCCCACTCCTTGGTTACCTATCGTCTGTCGGGGGCAGGCTCGAGGAGCCCTCGGGCGTATCCATCGCTTGAATCTCGACTCGATCCGTCCCCACGAGGGCCTCTACGACCTCCTTGACCTTGGTAACGTCGGTGCTCGGCCGCACGAACACGCAAATGACGATGTCACTGGTGGTGCCCTGCTTGAGGCCGAGACCCGTGCCGGTCACCCCGGGAACGGCGTGCAGCTGCTCGCGGCAGCGCTCCAGAAGTTCCTGGAGCTGGGTCATTTCGCGTTCTCCTCGACTCCAGCTTACTCCTGCGACGTCGCGATTGGTCTACTCCGCGACGTCTAGGCAGATCACTGTACGCCGAGCTCCGTGCGACCCAGCTGCCGTTCGGATACTCCTGCCATGGGCTTGCGTACAAGAACACGATTATCTATCTGGCTGGCGGCCGGGCGCCGTACTTCGGTTTTGGACAGGGCAGCGCGGCCGTGGCGTTCCAACAGCGCAACGGCGCCACTGCTTGGCAAGATCTCTCATTTACCAATGCACACTCGTCGCCCCTGTTGATCAACGTTGACGGCCAGCCTCAAGCTGTGGCGCTTCTCGCGGACGAGGTGATTGGCTTCAGCCCGGAGACCGGCGAGCTGCTCTGGAGTCACCCCCACCCAACACAAAACGGCCTCGCCGTTTCAACGCCCGTCTGGACCGACGGCAACCTTCTGTTCGTTTCATCGGCCTACAGCGGGGGCGCGCGCGTCTTGCGGCTCGCACGGAGCGGCGGCGAGACCACCGTCACCGAGTTGTGGCACAACCCCCGCATCCAGCTTCATTTCGGTAATGCGATTACCGAGAGCGGCTACGCATTCTTGTCGAGCGGTTTCTCGGGGCCGGCATTCATGACGGCCGTGCAGCTCGAGACAGGGCGCATCGTCTGGCAAAGGCGCGGCTTCGCAAAAGCGCAGTTGCTTCATGCGGACGGCAAGCTCATCATCCTCGACGAAGATGGCGTGCTCGCGCTCGCACGCGCCACGCCGCAGCGCTTTCAAGTGTTGTCGCGCGTCTCGCTCTTGAAGCGCATATCGTGGACGCCGCCTACGTTGGTCGCCACGCGGCTCTATCTCCGCGACAGGGCCACGATCATGGCACTCGAGCTCGGCGCGCCGGCAGCGAACAAGGCACAGCCACGTTGACAATGTTTGCGCCAACGCAAGGGACCCGCGTCAGCCCTTCAAGGTATCGGCGGCCGGAGCTGGCGTGACCGCTGGGAAGGTGATCCGATCGTAGACGTCGATCAGACGTAGAGAGCATTCAATCGACGCAATCGACACTGTGCCCGCGAGGTCGTTCACAGCGAGGTACACCCACGATTCATCAGGTTGCCGCTCGTAGTGCTCGATGAGCGGCTGACTCTGGCCGATCGGCACGTAGTCTCGCAACGTTTCGATCTGGCGGTACCGCAGGAACTTCTCCCCGCGATCATAGGCTTCCGTGGAGGGAGACAGGATCTCGATGATGACCGTGGGATTGATCAGAATGTCGCGACGCTCGTCGTGAACGCGGGGGTCACCGCAAACAAGAGATACGTCCGGATACGCGTACAGACCCTCCGTCGCCGTGCGGACCTTCATGTTTGGAGACAGGACCCGGCACGGTTTACCCTCCAACTGCACGCCGAGCCGTATCATGACGTTCGCGTTGATTGCGCTGTGTTCCAGGCTTTCGCCGGCCAACGCATAGATCTGCCCGTCAAGGTACTCGTGGCGACATTCGGCCTGGCGCTCGAACGCGAGATACTCCGCAACGCTGGAGAACGACGTCGCCTGCGGGAGAGGCATGCCTCTAGTCTAGCCGAGATGCCCGCGCTGCCGAAACGGTACCTGCAGTCGACGCACATGACTAGGATTCGTGTCGCGCATCTTGACACGAGTCGACTCAATCAACGCGCCCCGGGCGAGCTCGGTACACAGCTTGCCCGCGTGGATCCCGTCGTAGCCCTTGCACAGCGCTGAGGCGATCGTACGGAGGAGCGCTATCGGTGTGCGTCTTCGAGCTCGTCGCGGTACACGTCATCGACGGAGAGTCGAGCCGCGACCGCGGCAAGAGCAACTTCCTGCCGTTGTCTCGCTTCGATCGTGACCCACGCCGTTTGCTCGCGCCGATGCAGCGTGAGACAGGGCTCGCAGTGCGAGACGATGAGGATTTCTCGAACGCTCAGGAGATGCTGGTAGTGGCGCAGCTTCTCGCCCCGGTCGTACTCCTCTGTCGACTTGCTAGTGATCTCCACCAGGAGCACTGGATTCACAACCGCGAGCGCGTCGTCTGTTGCCCGCTGTGTGCGTCCGCAGACGACGGCGATATCCGGATAGGTCGCAAGGCCCGTGGCTGGAATACGGACCCGCAGATCTGATGTGAATGCGCGGCAGCCCGGCGGCGGCTGGGGGCGTAGCAGGCCAATGATCGTCGCCGCCAGAGCGGCATGGTCCGGCGACCCGCCTGCCATGGCGTAGATCTCGCCGTCCAGATACTCGTGGCGAATAAAGCTCTCTGCCTCGAGGGCGAGGTACTGCTCATACGTGTAGTGGAGTCGCCGCCCTGTGCTGGACATCTTCCGTGATTCTAGCATCCCATGAGCGCCCCGCTCTGCCCTCGAATCGAAACACCTCCCGGACGGTTGAAGACCTGCATCGAGAGGCGGCGACACTAACCGAGAATGCCAACGAAGTTCTCCGGTGAGATGGTGTAACCAGGGAAGATGTGGCTCGGGTCACGGATACCGAGATGGCGGACAACAGTCTCACCAAACACGTCGCGGAAGTCCGTGGTGATCGCGAGATCACGTCCTTCGAACCGCTGCTCGGGCGCCAAGCCGGGCCACTTGCCGTAGACTTTGCCACCGCGGACATTCCCACCGAGCGCGAGCATCACGTTCCCGTGGCCGTGGTCCGTTCCACGGCTGCCATTCTCGTTGACCGTTCGTCCAAACTCCGACATCGTCAGGATGACAACATCCTGGAGTCGCGAGCCGAGATCTCGAGCAAACGCCGCGACGCCGGAGGAGAAGTCGTTCAGGCGTGTTGCGAGCTGGCCGACGTCCCCGCCCTGGCTGAAGTGCGTGTCCCAGCCGCCCATCTCGGCAAACGCAATCTCCAATCCAACGTTTGCCTTGATGAGCTGTGCAACCTGTGTGAGCGCCCGTCCGAACGGGGAGCGGGGATACCGCGCACGGTTCTCCGGCTGATAGCGCTTCCCGCCTACTGTACGGAGCATCTTGATGGCTTCGAACGCTTCGCCGCCGGTCTTGCCGAGCGCTTCGTCCGCAGCCGCCGCGTACTGCTCTTCGAACGAAGCCTGCATACCAGCCGCGGCGCGCAGGTCGAATCTCTTGATCTGCGTCATGGCAATCGCGGGCGCCGTACCCTGAAGGCTCCGCGGCAATTGCGGCGTCAACGACACGGCACGAAGCGGTGTCTGCTCCTCGACACGTCGAGCCTGCAAGTAGCGATTGAGCCAACCGTCCTGTGTGCTCTTGGCTCCGGGGGTTGCCGTCTCCATGAAGTCCTGGGCGTCGAAGTGTGAGCGCGTGGCATTCGGTGAGCCGCACGCATGCACAATGGCGAGCTGCCCCTGTTGGTACCACGGATGCAGCGGCGCCATGCGCGGGTGGAAGCCAAAGAACTCGTCGAGATCGAGCGCGCCACCCTCGCCACGCGGCTGCCGAATGGCGATCGTCGGCCGCGCCGCGTAGTACGCGTTGTCACCAAAGGGCACCACCATGTTCAAGCCGTCGACCGCGCCCCGCTGAAAGATCGCGACGAGCACGCGCTGGCGCCGTGTTTCTGCCGACGCCGTCCTGGCAAGAAACGAGGGCGCAAAACCAAGGCTGACCAGCGCCAAGGCTCCGTTCTTGAGGAAGATTCTGCGAGTCTGCATGGTCCTGACTCCACATTCGATTCCTGATGCGCCCGACCTAAAGGTCGGGCCTACATGCCCATTCCTGATTCCCGATCCTGATTCCTGATCACTTGCGCTGAAACTCTGGTGATCCGAGCGTCAGCGCCGTGACCTGCGCGACGTTCTTGCCCTTGGCAGTCGTGGCGCGCGTCTCCGATGAGGCGTCGTTCAGCAACAACGAGGTGAGCAATCGCTCGTGCGCGGCCGCTGGATCGTTGCCGAGGAGCGGCGCGAGCGAAACGGTCACGCCAGGGAGCCGATTGTTGGCGAGCGCGAGCGCAAAGTTCATACGAGCCAAGAGCGCGCCGGAGCTCGTCCAACTGCTCGCGAGGTCGATGTAGCCCGTCGGTGGCTGCGCACCGTAGAGTGGCATCCCAAGCTGCCGCACGGTTCGGACGAGCACTTCGCCTTCCTCGATACGCGCATCGGTTGCACGCAACGCGCTGACCACGAACTCGAACGGCGACTTCACCTTCGCCCGATGGGCCTGGGCGTCCAAGAACTCTGGCGCCGTGACAATCGTGCGAACCACCTCGCGAATGTCGCCGTCGGTCTCGCGGAAGCGCTCGGCTGCGCGCTCGACGACCGCCTCTGGCGGGTCGTCTGCCACGAAACGCCGCGCGAGCTTGGTCGCGATGAAGGTGGCGGTCGAGGGGTGTCGAGCCAGCAGATCCAGCACCTCCTCTCCGTCTCGCTCGCCGCCGGCATCGATCTCGTGGCCGAGGACCCGCTTCGCTGCCGGCTCGTGCATGCCAGGATTGAAGATGGCCTCACCCCCTTGCTTTGGCGGGCGGATGGTCCACCCAGTGAAGCACTTCGCCACCTCAATGACGTCCTGCTGCGTGTAGCCGCCTTCTACGCCGAGCGTGTGCAGCTCCATGAGCTCACGCGCGTAATTCTCGTTTAGACCAGGCTTGGTCTTCGGCTGTTGTTGCGCGCGCTTCGGCTCGACGGTGGATGCCGCCGGCGTGGGCGGAGTCGTCGGTAGGCGTCGTGCCACTCTGCCCGGCGGTTGTCGCCACACCGGTGCGCGACCACGCGGACGCACGACGCCTGCAGATCGGCGGCTCGGTCGACGAGGCCCGGGCGCGTTTGGACCAACGCTTCGCCAGTTGTCCAGATAGCGGAGCATGGCGGGGCTGTGCGCCACGGTACCAAGGAGATCCCGAAACTTGCCAAGCGCGTGCGGTCGGATCACGTCGCGTTCGTACTCGGTGACATAGGTGTAGGTGTTGCCTCCGCCAAAGACGTTGAAGTGATTGAACCAGAAGTCCACGAGGACTTCCTCCAGCTGCCGCTCACTGTAGGTCGCACGCAGGACCTTCTGCTGCGCGAGCTCTTGGCCGACCAGCGCACGCTTGTGTATTGCCGCTTTCAGCTCGTCTCGCCTCTCAGGTGACCGCTTGTCGACGACGGTCTCGCGTTCACCCTGCGAGTCATCCATGGCCGGATCCGCAACCTGCCCGTTCTCATTACGGCCGGTCATCGCAGACGCCTGGCTCGCATCGGGAGGCACCCCTTCGCTCGGTCGCTCGGCTTCATCCATGGGCGCCGTTCCCCGGTCGCTGTCCTCGGACTGTCGCCGAGCGGCCGCTCGTCGAAGCTGCTTGACGGGCTCATCGTACTCTTGCGTGAGCACTTGCGTGCTGAGCTTCAAGGTTTCAAACGACGCAAGCTTTGCCTCGAGCGCCTCATTTTCGCGGATGCGCTCGGGATGTAGCTGCTCATCGATGTACTTCTCCAGCCCCAAGCGCCGCACGCGCTCCAAGTCGTTGCTCGATGGACCGAAGCCAAGGCGGTTCAAGACGTGGACAATCGTTCGATCGTCCGCGTCGCTCGGTATGGCCGACGATGTTCGGTCGGCGACGAGGACCGAGCTGCTGGCAATCGACAGCAGCACCGCCGCCGCCGCGCCACCGATGGTCGAGCGGTCGAGCTGGCGAAGTTTCGACTCACGGTGGATCTGATGCACGGGCAGCCTCCACCTAGTACGACCCGAGTACTGCGGTTTGAGTTTAAGGATCCCGTTGCGGCCCACGCTGCTCCAACCGCTGCCGTTCCCGGGCTCGTGCGATGAGCTCGAGCTTGCGCCGCTCGATCTGCTGCTCGATGACGCGGAAGCGGGCGCGTTGGGCGACGTCCAGGACCTCGTCCAGCCGCCGGTACGCACGGCTGAGCGCGGTGTGCGCGGTGGCGTCATGATCCTGCAAGGCCTCGAGCGCCCCGTTCAGCGCCTGCTCGGTTGCGGGCGGGGTCTGTTTCGACAGGTGGTTGAGTTGCTGCAGGAGCCGCGCACGCCGCTGGACGCTCGCGCGCCGCACGCGCTGGAGCTCGCGCAAGCGCACGGCGAACGTCCCGTATTGATCGTCGCTCAGCCTGAGGGCCTCCTGCGCCTTCATCAGCGTGTATGCATCGAATAGGCGCTGCAGCTCGCCTGGCGACAGATTTTGCGGGTCTTTTGGCAACGCCCGCTGCGGCGCTCGGGCGGCTCCTTGCGCCGGCTGCGCGCACACACGCGCCGGGACCACCGCATACGCCATGATCACCAACAGAGCCGCGCCTGCTAGTCGACGTGTCGACGACATCGTTAGTGCTAGGTCCCTGTCGTCGGTTCCGGACCATGCGCAATGGCTTCATCCAGCAACCGCACGAGCTCTCGCTGCTCATCAGGGGTCAAGCCCAGAACCGCTCGTTCTGCCGCGCCCGGAGCGATCTCCACGTCTAGGCCCTCGACGTCGAGTGCGCCCTGCTGATCGGCAAGGCTCCACACGAGCTCCCAGGCCACGTCCGGTGATATGGGCTCGATCCGCTCCGGCGCAGATAGCGATTCACGCTCGACGAGCCGCGGCACCGTGCTCGCGGGCACTGAGGAGCGCGAAGCGGCGAGCCACCACAAGCCGGCTGCCATGACTGCGACGAGCGCCATTGCGAGCGGCAGGAATCGGCGCCCGACAGTCCCCCACCAACCTGCGCCATCGTCCACGCGATTCGGTTGCGGCTCGCGATCGACGGCTCCGCGAATTTGCGCGCTGAGGTGCTGCCAAAAGAGCGGTGATGGCTCCGGCATCTCGACGGCCCGTACATTGGTCGCGACGCGTCGGAGCGCGTGGCTCTCCGCTCGGCATCGAGCACACTCGTCGACGTGGGCAGCGCGCTCGGCCGCAAGCAGGCCCTCGGCGAGGTCGACGAGCTCGGTACGGGACAGATGTCTCATCGTAAGTCCTTGCCCTCCAGCTGCCGTCTGATGTTGTTGAGGGCGTGAAAGAGGTTGGCCTTGGACGCCCCAACCGAGTTGCCAAGGATACGTGCGATCTCCTCGTGCGGCAGGTCGCGATAGAGGCGCAAGATGAGCGTTGCCCGCTGTACCCGCGGCAACCTCGCAATGGCGGCGCGAACGAGCCGAGCGCGCTCAGCGGAGGCCACGCCCTCGTCCGGAGCCGGCGCATCTTCGTCTACGCGCGTCTCTGGCTCGATGGGCTCATGGGCTCGACGCCGTGAGGCGAGATGATTGAGGGACCTGTTCACGGCAATCCGATGCAGCCACGTGCTGACCCCCGCGTTGCCCCGGAATCGGCGAATCCCTCGATACGCGCGCACGAAGACGTCCTGCGTCAAATCACGTGCGTCTTCCTGATTCCCGACAAAGCGGTAACAGACTGCGTAGACCAAGCGCTGGTGGCGCTCGACGAGCTCATCGAAGGCGTGACAGTCGCCCTCGCCGGCGGCGGCAACCAACCGACGCTCGTCTGCTGCAGGAGGAGCCGAGGAAGCGGGCGATGAGGCAGAGCTAGGCGTCACGTCGCGCATCTCACGCCTAGTACTCTCGCCCATCCGCGGCAGCGCTGCGAAGGGCACGCGCCCGGCGTAGCTCAGCATGCCGACTCTCGTCTCCCACTCACCCAGCGTCTCCACTTGGATTAGACCGGCCGGGACCGCCGCAGGTTGAAAGGGCGGTGCGTGGATGGTCCGAGCCCTCTCCCATTTTCCGATTACACTAGTGGGCTGTGTAGGCCCTTGACCCAAGGAGATTCATTCATGCGTCGCGCGCGCGCTGTTGTCGGGTTCTTGGTGGTGGTCCTCTACGTGATTCCCGTCGCTGCCGACCCGACACCATTTCTCGGTCGGTGGAACCTGACGAGCGTTGATCACGAGCCGACCTACGTCTATTGGCTCGAGGTCAGGGAGGAGGGCGGTGCGCTCACGGGCACGCTCCTCAACCGTGGCGGAAGCCCACTTCCTCTGCCGGCGATCTCAGTGGAGGGTGAAGAGCTGGTCTTTCGCGCGGCGAGCCCGGCGGATCGACCGTCGCCGGAGTTTCGCGCCCGCATCGAGGGTGACGAGCTCGTCGGCACCGTTACCGAGGGCGATCGCACCATCAAGTGGCTGGGTCGGCGCCCTCCGACATGGGGTGACGCCGATGCAAATGCCGACCACGCCTTCGGTACGCCGGTGGAGCTCTTCGATGGCCGATCGCTCGATGCTTGGGAGGTGCAAGACAAGGAGCAGCCTTCAGGATGGTCGGTTGTCGATGACGCCATGACCAACCAGGCCAAGGCGAACAACTTGGTTTCGAAGCAGAAGTTCACAGACTTCAAGATCCAGGCGGAGTACAAGCTCGAGCCTGAGAGCAACAGCGGGATCTACCTGCGTGGTCGGTACGAGCTCCAGGTGCTCGATGACCATGGCAAGCCGATCGCTGAGGGCGGCCACATGGCTATCTACGCATGGGAGCCGCCGCGCGTCAACGCGAGCAAGCCGGCTGGCGAGTGGCAGACGATGGAGGCGACGCTCGTGGGCAATCGTGTCACGGTCACGCTCAATGGCCAGACCGTCCATGACAACGTGGCGATCCAGGCGATCACGGGCGGTGCGCTGGACGCCAACGAGTCCATGGCCGGCCCCATCATGTTACAGGGGGACCACGGCAAGGTGTGGTTTCGTCGGGTGACGGTGACACCCATCATGGGCGCGGGCTAGTGGCTATATCTGATACAGCCCACTAGCCCTTCACGTAAGCCGATGTACTGCTCCACAGTCGCAAGCGTTGCTGACTGACCGTCCGTCGGTCGGCGCTCCATCGTCTGCCCTCCGGTCGCCTGGTCAGAACTGGAACACGAACCGGAAATTCGGTGCGGCGTCTGTCCCGCCTGTCAGCACCGTCGTGTTCGTGCCAATCGTCTGCTGCAGCACATGGCCACGCGCGTGGCGGTAACGGCCAGCGCCGCCAATGACGGCACGGTGCGCCAGCTCGACACCGCCTTCGAGCCCAGACGACACCAGCGTGTCCGCCGGTGTGGGCTCGTCGGCCGTGATGATGCCGAGTAAGTACTCTTGTGTCGTGATGACGTGCGGCAGCGGTCGATCCGGATGAAAGATGAACCAGCCGCGACAGAACCAGTGGCCTATCGCGTCGGCAGATGTGGGGTCCCAATCTGGCCCATCGGGAATCGTCCTCGCCCGATAGATGTTCCCCTCGACAAAGAAGCTGGCGCCGCGCATGTCCTCGTCGGACAGGGCAGCGTCGAAGAATGGCGCGAACGTGTAACCGAGACACGCGACGTCGAGCACGACATGCCCAGGCCAGCGCCACGTCTGTGGCTTCGATCGCGCGTCCGCCTGTGTCCCCCAAAGCGCGCCAAGCGCCCCGACGACGCCGGTGCGTGCCAATAGTTGTCGACGGCCGAGTGATGTGTCAGTCATGCGGAACCCTCCCTAGCCACTGATTGATACCACCTCAGTACTCGCCTGAATAGCTACATGAAAGGGGAGGAGTCCCCTGGATCCGTGCCGAAGCACGCCGCAGCAGCCAGCCCCGAGTCGACTTTCCTCGTGCAGATCCGTCAGTGAGCGAATATCTTGGCAGCGATGCAAGGCGCGATGTTGACGGTTGCTGACATCGAAACCCGATTGCGCGCGGCGGCAAGCGTGCTCCCAGGCCGGCAGGCTCAGATGGTCATGGAGCCGAGGCCGCGTGGTGAGACGCATCCACCCAGCCAGGAGCGCGTCGATGGACGGACATCCGGCTCACGCCGTGCGGCGGCGCTCCTGCTGGTGTACCCAGAGCCTGTCGAGGCCCATGTGCTTCTGACAGTGCGCGCGATGACGTTGCCCCAACACGCCGGTCAAGTGTCATTGCCCGGCGGCGCAGTCGCCGATGGAGAGACGGCCCAGGCAGGCGCGCTGCGCGAGGCCTATGAGGAAGTCGGCGTCGATCCCTCGCAGCTGCAGGTCGTCGCCCCGCTCTCGACGGTGCACATCACCGTCAGCCGGTTTCGCGTCGAGCCGTTCGTCGCGGTGGCTGACACCCCGCTGACGTTCCGCCCTGATCCGCGGGAGGTTGGTCGCCTGTTGGAAGTCCCGGTCAGCGAGTTGCTCGACCCCGCGCGCGTCCACGTGACACACTGGTTGCTTCACGGTCGCGACTGCGACATCCCGTACTTCGACCTTGGCGGCGAGATCGTCTGGGGCGCGACCGCGATGATCCTCGCGGAGTTCGTCCAGCTGTTGAAGAAGTGATCCGAGGTCTGGGTGAAGGCGTGTCTACGTTGGGCTGAGGTCAGAGGTGTCGATAGCTCGCGGCGGATCGATTCGTTCGCAAACCAAGCTTGGGGAGAACCCATGATCCTGCGCGCCTCCCCTGGGGCCCTGATGGGCGCGTTCGCCGAACGCGCCGTAACAGAGGGCGCCTCGGCGAGCGTCCCTGCCGCAATGGTAGGGCATGCTCGCCGAACGCACGGTCCCTAGTGCTCTCCCCAAGCTCTTGTCGTGGCGCGCTTCTTAGATCAAGGGCAGCGCCGGCAGGGTCACGGCGAAGCCAAGGCTAGCCGAAACGGTTCCGAGCAGCGGGACTCCAATAGCAGCAATCAATTCGAACATTGTCGATTCTCCTTGTTACAGACTGCGATGAGAAACGGACCCAAGCATGCAGGCCAGTTTCCAGGTCTGGAGGAGCATAGAAAATCACTTCTGGAGCCGTCAAGCACAGCAATGTCAGTCATTAGTGGGTATTAGATAAGTCCTGTAGGGTCTTTCCCTCTCGTCAACATCGCGTCGTCGGTTCGACGAGCGATCGTTCACACAAGCCGAGAGCCGTGCCAATAACAGCTACTAGCAAGTCTGTATCTAACTATTAATATGGACGTTAAATAGTATAACTAATGCTCAGTTACTATATATGGCAACGCTCCGATCTGTCGGAGGCAGGGAGGCCGGCGTCTGAGGGTATTGCCTCACGTCCCCAGCGCCTGTAACGTCATCATCAAAAAAATCATCGCGCGCATTCGGGTGACGCTGAACGACGGCGGTCAGCGTGCCGACGAGGAGTCGCCGCGCGCCATCAATCTGCGCAAAAAGGTTTGACAACGTTGCTACTCCAGAGGTAGGGTCCGCGTTCCCACCGTTCAGCCTGTAATCTCTGAGGTGTTGGTCCACGTTCGCGCTTCGCTTCGGCGGACACGCCTGCGTTTCGCGCGCGACGCGCGCAAACACTGACGCTCGAGCGAGCGGTCGCTCTTTGCGCGCTAATACCCTACTCCACTAGGTTAACTTGAGGAACGGCGGCGACACGTCGTATGCTCTCCTCGGGATATGCGCGCCGAGATTGTTCGTTCACCGTAGGGCGCGCTTGCCGAAGGTGCCGTTCTGGCGTTCCGCAGCGCATTCTCATGACGCGCGATCGAAGTCTCCTTTCGAGCCGAACGAAGACAGCCTGAAGATGATTTCTCCCCGTGTATGTCACCAGCACTCTGCGAAAGCAAGGCTGCGCGCCTGGTCAGCGTTGGTACGGGAGTGGCACGCCGCTCTCTCCCAAGTGCCGATCTCGATCATGAGAACGACGGTCGCGGCGATCCTGCTGTTTGCCCTCGCCGCTGGTGGATGTAGCGACTCGTCGATCAACGTCACGGCTCCCAGCGAGACGAGGTGCGGCGTGTCGGTGGCCGATGCGCAGACGACGTTCGGACCGGATGGTGGAAGCGGACAGCTGCGCGTCACCACGTCGCGCGACTGCGCATGGTCCGCAGCAGCAGGTGCCGACTGGATCACGCTCGGCGCGCCCACCAGTGGCCAAGGTAATGCAACCGTCCAGTACGGCATTGCTGAGAACGCGGCGCCTGCACCGCGGCAGGGCGCGATTGAGGTGAGCGGCGAGCAGATCGAGATCAGTCAGGAAGGCGCGCCGGAAACGCCGGAGCCGCCTTCCCAACCTGAGCCGCCCGAGCCCGATCCACCGACGCCCGAGCCGGAGCCACCGACGCCGTCCCCCGAGCCGCCGCCAGGCTGCAGCTACGCCCTCCAACCAGCGAGTCGGACCGTCGGTGCCGCACGAACCTCCGAAGCCGTGGCGGTGAGAACTGACACCGCCTGCAGCTGGACAGCGACCAGTCGCGCGGGCTGGATCGCCG